>NZ_JAUBSX010000011.1:0-131711 GCF_036704885.1 Microcoleus sp. F4-D5
CCCTTCAAATGGACTTATTCGGGCAAAGCATTGAAGAAATAATCAATGGTAGGTTAACTCCCGCCTACGTCTACTAGGTGCTGGTTACCTAAAATGGTGGCTTCCTGAAGAAGGCTGGCTTACTAATAATCAAATAACTCTAGACTTGCAGGAAATTCCTGATGGGCATTTTCCTCGTTGGGGTTTATTAATGCTTCCCCTAACCTTGGAAGTAGTTTGGAAACCCGGATTAGAAGGACTCAAAGCCTTGAATTCAAGAGTACGAATTTACACAGAAGGATTGCTTAGTGTAAATGCAGCATTATGCACTCAATATAAAGACTGTGAAATTCTTGTTCTTAAAAGCTTTTTCTCTCGCTTAGGGATGTGTGAAATAGAACAAAAAACTCTTAAAACAATCGTTGCTTTAGAGTACAAGCAAAATAATCAAGACTCAATTACTATACAGTTGCTCCCGAAAATGAGGAGCTTGAATCTATAGGTGAACATCTGGATACTGAAGGGGACTTCACCCCAAAAAGTCGAGAGGAAGCAAGAGAGCGAGTTTCACGGTCTATCGCTCAAAGACGAGGACAGCCAAAGTTTCGTAAAGATTTACTTGAGGCTTACGGCTATTGCTGTGCTATTACTGGCTGCGACGCCGAAGAAGCCCTAGAAGCTGCTCATATCATCCCTTACTGTGAGACTGAAGATAATACTATCTATAATGGGTTGCTCTTGCGAGCTGATATACATACACTTTTTGATCTGAACCTAATTGCTATTGCTCCAGGTCATCACTATCCAGATGATAGAGAAAACCTCATTGTGTACGTTGCACCTACCTTACGGCACACCTCTTATGGTAAACTGCACAATAATCAAATGAAACACCTCCCCAAAAATCAATCTGATTTGCCTGACAAAGATGCCCTTATATCGCGTTGCAAGCAGTGTGGTTGGTTTATTTAGAACAAAACCAGCCTATGTAGGTTTAAAATGAAGTCCACCGACACTGTTTGACTAGACATCTCCAACAAATAATCTCAAGTTTTTGAGCGAGATTTAAGGAGTACACCCAGGGGCAACAATTTATGTTGAAAACGGGCGATTTTATCCGCAAATGCTTCATCCTCCCCAGGCTATGGGATCGTACTCCTACGCGATATTTGATTTTTTGGAGATGTCTATTGACTACGATCGCAAATCGTCGATCAGTTTTTCTATAGCCATACTTTTTGTGGTTTCATCCCCTAGATAATTAAACACTTTCTGCAAAAGTTCTATAGACGCATTTTTACTAAACCAATCTTCACCCGGATTATCCCCAAGATTAAAAAAATACTTTAAACGTTCCTCTATAGCTTCCTTATCTGCTTTATCCAGTTGTCCAACTCGCTTAAGCCAATCCCCTTGCGAGTCTTTAAAACAGTTAGCATCAACAGTACATATCTGATGCACTAGAGCGAAGGAATTCTTAGAAAGACCATTTGTGCTTGTAGAATTAATCGGATATACAGTTGGCAAACCTTTATAGGTTTCTTGTGAAGTCAACGGAATCAGCGTCAAAGTTTGGATGTATTTAGATTCATCTTGAAATTGGTCACTTGTCCAAACAATATAAGGATGATCTCCCCGAAAAACCCGACTCGAATTAATCACCTGAGTGCAAGAAATTGTCTTGCACTCAATCTCCCCTGGTTCATTTATCTCATAAATATGATCGTGACCGAGTTTGCAACGAAGAGATACTCTATAGGGATTGATAAAATAAATCCAACCTTGACGCGGTTTTTGTCCAGCCACTCGCTCACTCCAATTCACTCATTAACTTTTCTCTTTCTTTGTACAGATTAAGTCTCACCTGTTCCTCTGGTTGGTGGCTATATCTAACCTCAAGCATGGGAGCAGTGTTATAGACATATTCTAGTAACTGATTCAGTTTATCCTCTCCTGCACCGGCCCATTCTCTCCTGATGTTGTCAAGCATGAGCTTCAGACCTAAAGGTAACTTTAAATCATCCACATTACCTGCTCTCTCACCAAGTCTGATGAATATAGTTTCTCCCTGAGATTCTTGAAAAATCTCTTTGCCATTCATTTGATTTAAAGCAGCGTCTATGCCTTCATTCCAAGGCCCATAGTAATAATAACGCCAATCTAAATCAGTAAGCTGCTTGTCTGTCCATTTGACCGCATAAAGATCGGCTAAGTACAAAAACTTGATTAACTGCGTTTTTGTAATATAGCCTTTTGTTGCGTAGACAAAGTATTTGATCAGGTTTTCTAGCATGGCTTTCCTTCTTTTGATTTCAAAAAGCTCCCTAATTAATCTTATAATTTGTTCGCTCAATTTAACTTTATTCTATTATATCATCCAAAGGAAAGCTTAGCTATTAAACCACTAAAAAAATATCCCAATTTAATTGCTAATTACTAATCGCCCCAAGGCAATTAGCAATTAGCAATTTTACCCCAATCCTCACATTTTGCTGATAATTCTTTGGAGGATTTCTACGCCTGTTACCGCTTGCCAGCCAAACAGCCCTAACAGCACAACGTTCAGAAAGATGTGAGTGTTTCTGGCCAAATCATTGCCTTTTTGCATCAAAGGAGTCAGCGAGGCCGCGATCGCAATTATTGCCGTCATTCCCAACCCTGCTAGCAAGTGCGGACCGACAAATAGTTTGCCGTTGTTGATGTAGGTGACGGCCATCCCGCCGACTGCACCCGTTACCATCAACGCTAGCAGCAAAGAACCCATTTGGTGGTGCTTGATGTTGAATTTTCCCTTAATTAACTCTTTTTTGACTTCGCCTTCGGCGCTTCTGGTACGGCGGATTTGCAGGCCGAGATACAAAGCATAGAATGAGATGGCCAGCAGTACCCACATTAACACTGGGTGAAAGAATTGGCTCCAAACTTTAACAGACTGCGGAATTTCGAGATTCATGGTGTTCTCAGGATTAGCAAACATACTTCATAAAACTTAGCATACCAGTCAGGCCGTCTCGTGCGACGGTAAAAATATACGGTATGAGAGACTATTATGGCTGCCACTAAACAAGACGCTGTATTGATTCAAGCCGCCAAGACTGGCAACATTATTCACGTCCAAGCTTTACTCGCTAAGGGAGTTGACGCTAATGCCAAAGACTCTGAGGGGACGACGGCTTTGATGTTTGCTGCCCAAAAGGGCTATACGGAAATTGTGCGTATTTTACTAAACAATGGCGCTAATGTCAATCAAGCGAGCAGGCGTTTTGGGCTGACGGCTTTGATGCTGGCGGCGGCTCACAAACAGCCTGATTCTGCGCGGCTGTTGTTAGCTGCTGGTGCTGATGTTAATGCTAAAAATGATGATGGAAGTACGGCTTTGATGGCAGCTTCTCTGAAGGGAGATATCAATGTTGTGCGGATGTTACTTGATGCTAATGCTGATGTAAATGTGCGAGATAAAGATGGAGATTCTGGTCTGAAAATAGCTGCTTTATCGGGTCACGAAGCTGTTGTTAAAGCTTTGGTGGATGCGGGTGCTGGTTCTGATAATTCTATGCTATTTTTAGCTGTCCGTCAAGGAAGCGCTGAAATTGTGCGAATTTTGCTCGAGTGTGGGGCGGATGCTAATGTTAAAAATCTAGAGAGCAAAACTGCTTTGATGCTGGCTGCGACGGTGGGAAATTTGGCTGTTGTCGAGGCGCTGTTGGCTGCCGGTGCTGATGTCGAAATTCCCGACAAAAACGGAGAAACTGCTTTAACTTTGGCTGCGGATTCCGGCAATACTGATGTGGTGCAAACTTTGCTTGGTGCGGGTGCTAATGCGAATGTGAAAAATGGAGATGGGGGTACGGCTTTGATGGCCGCTGCTGCTGGGGGAAATGCGGCGATCGCTCATATCTTACTCGATGCTGGCGCGGAGATCGACGCTAAGGATAAAGATGATGAAACTGCTTTAAATTTTGCGGTGGTTGAAGGTTGCGAAGATGTGGTGGAATTGCTCTTAAACCGAGGTGCTAGTGTCGGTTCTAGAAATCGGTTGGGCGATACGCCTTTACTGGTGGCGGCTGTTCACGGTCACAGTGCGATCGTATCGGCTTTGCTGCAAAAAGTAAACTCAAATCGGGATGAGTTTCTGAATGCTAAAAATTTTGGGGAGACTGCTTTGACGCTGGCTGCGTTTCACGGACATACCGAGACGGTGAAGGCTTTGCTTGACGGCGGTGCCGATGTGAATATCCCGGCGGATTTGGGGAAAACGGCTTTAATGAAGGCGTGCGATCGCGGTCATGTGGCGATCGTCCAATTATTAGTCGAAAAAGGTGCGGATGTCAACTTGCTGGATGATTCGGGCGCAACAGCTTTAATGTGGGCCGCACATCGGGGTTATGCAGATGCAGTAAAGATTTTAATTGATGCTGGTGCAGAACTAAACCACAAAAATCCGGGAAATTATACAGCTTTAATGCTGGCTGAGTTTAAGGGTTATTCCAGTGTGGTGAAATTGCTCAAAAGTGCTGGAGCACTGGAGTAAGAATTAAATATTTTTGAGTAAGGTAATTCTGTCATTTTGAGGTAGCCTTTGGGAAGTGAATAATCTCAGATATCGGGACTTACGCATTATAACAATGTGGCAATAATTTGAGATTTTTCGCTTCACTCAGAATGACACAATTAGGTGATTAGTGCGTCCAGGACAATGAATTATATCATGTCCGATCGATCAACCATAATATCCCGGTCGGGGCGGGTTTTTGAGATAGGAGATTGTTGGCGATTATGGTTGGTGGAACCCGCCCCTACAAAAATCGCGGTAGCTCGACCCGACATAATATTAACCTCAATTTGCTTTGCGTACCCAGCCGTTAATAGTAAAGCGGCTATCGGCAAAAGCTTTCGAGGGACAGCTAACTCGCAAAACTTCGTGCATGTAGCGACTCAGAAAAAATACAATGCTATTATTGCGCGGTTCAACGGTTCTAAATGTCTCGGCAGCTACATAAAAATTGTTCTCTATTTTGCTGTCGTAAATTTGCAATTCGCCGCCTGAAAAAGCCTTCGGTTCTCGATAGAAATAGTAAACGTAAGTAAAAAAGCGGGTGGCGGTATCTGGCGAGCCGCTGTCGTTGTGAAGTTTATAAAAGTTGTTGTCGTTGTGCATGGTTAGCTGAGCTTCTATTTCACCCAGCGGAAATGAGGGGATATTTAATTTTTTCAGTACGTCCGGGAGAATTGCTTTGATGCGATTAACCATCAGTTCGGAAAATTCGGGGAACGAGTGGAGTACCATCGAACGGCGGTAATCTTCGGCATTGGTTGAAGTGCTGGTAGTCACAAATTCTGATTCTTTTGCTAAGACATATTTAATGAGTTTGTTTTTTTCAGCAGGCGTCAAAAAGTTGTCTATTTGGGCGTAGCGAGATATTAAGTCGTCATTTACAGGCGGTGCAGGGGCGGGAATTTCTGTGACGGGAATTTCTACGGGAGTTGCAGGCTGCTGCGGTTGCAGTTCCTGCAAGTAAATTGGGGGTTCGGTGACTAATCCGACTAGGTTTTCGCCGGGAAAAGAAAGGGCGGAACGACCTCCGTCTATAGGGATTTGAAATAAGGTGGAAAAACCGGGTGTTTGTTGAGTGCGATCGACTAATGTTTTGATCAGGCTGTGCAATAATGGTGTATCAGATTTAAGGGTGATGGTGCATTGATGTCCGCCGGTGAGCAGGATTTTGACTTTGATGTCTTGCGGTTGAATTGTGGTATTCATAGCCGTTAGTTATCGAAGAAGGAAAATTTTTTTAGGGCGGGCTAGAAGCCCACCCCACAATAGAACGGGAATTGACTCTTTTCTTTGTGAAACAGGTCGGTAAGCCTGTTTGTGGCGGGCTTTCTTCCCACCCCACAATAGAATTAACTATTTGTGAAACAGGCCGGAAAGCCTGTTCGTAATAGAGGTGTAAAATGTCATTGCTACGAACTTAATTAATGCAAGAAGTGGCGGATGTCGGTGAAAACCATTGTGATTCCAAGTTGGTTGGCTGCTTCGATGGAATCTCGATCGCGCAGACTTCCGCCTGGTTGGACGATCGCAATTATGCCAGCCTCAGCCGCCGTTTTTACGGAATCGTCGAAGGGGAAGAAACCATCGCTGGCCAAAATCGCTCCTTTGCTTTTGTCTCCTGCTTGTTCCAATGCTAGTTTAACCGAACCGACGCGATTCATTTGTCCGGCGCCGACACCAATTGTAGTGCGATCGCGCGTCACAACGATCGCATTTGATTTGACGTGTTTCGCTACTTTCCAAGCAAACAGCAATTCTTCCAACTCTCCCGCCGTCGGCTGTTTCTCAGTAACAGTCCGCCATTTGCTCGTTTCTTCTACTATATTATCTGACTCTTGCACCAGCAAACCGCCTGCAATAATTTTAACAGTTTGTGGCGGCCCTTGAGTCAAATCTGGCAAAATTAATACTCGAACTTTCGCCTTTTTCTTGATAATTTCTTCCGCTTCTGGTTCGCACCCCGGCGCGACGATACATTCTAAAAATGTTTGAGTTAAGGCCGTTGCGGTAGCAGCATCAATCGGGCGGTTGAGGGCAACAATTCCGCCGAAAGCTGAGACTGAATCGGTGTCGAATGCTTTTTGATAAGCTTCAGAAATAGTTGTTCCCAAGGCTGTACCGCAAGGATTTGTATGCTTCAGAATTGCGGCTGCGGGTGTGTCCGGGAATTCTACGATCAGCCGCCTTGCTGCTTCTAAATCTACTAAATTGTTATAACTTAATTCTTTGCCTTGCAGGATGGTGCTAGTCGTCCAGCCTGTTGGTGTAGTTCCGGTTTGATACCAGGTGGCGGCTTGATGGGGATTTTCGCCGTAGCGGAGAGTTTGCAACTCTTTTCCTGATAAATTAAACTGGTCTGGTAGCGCAGATTCTTCAGCGGATTGGCTGCTGCTGAGATAATTTGCGATCGCGCGATCGTAGTTTGCTGTATGTTTGAAGGTTTCTAGCGCGCACCTTTGCCGAAACTCTAACGATGCTTCGCCGCCATTTTCCCGCAATTCTTTTAAATAAGTATTGTACTGTTCTGGGTCGCACAAAACTGTCAAATGAGCGTGGTTTTTGGCGGAAGCTCTCAACATGGCGGGCCCGCCGATATCTATCTGCTCAATTGCGTCTGCTATAGTAACTCCTGGTTTAGAAATAGTCTCTTCAAATGGATACAAATTGACTACCACTAGATCGATCGCCCGAATTTGATTTGCCGTTAAATCTGCCAGGTCTTCCGGTACATCGCGGCGTGCTAAAATACCTCCGTGGATTCGTGGGTGAAGTGTTTTGACTCGCCCTCCCAAAATTTCGGGAGAACCAGTATATTCCGCAACTTTGGTGACTGGGATGCCTGCTTCTTTGAGGGCCGTTGCTGTCCCGCCGCTACTAATTATGTCAAATTCAAATTCTTCTACTAGACTGCGCGCTAAGTCGATTAGTCCGGTTTTATTGGATGTGCTCAGAAGTGCTAGACGTGCCATTGGTTTGAAGTTGCGATCGCAAAAATAGACAGGTTATATTTTATATCAAATCTGGTGACCGAGACATGATTTGGTAATTAATAACTATAATTACTTTGTTATAACTAAAGATGAGTTTGCTTGTCGGCAAGCGTATTTTTTTTTAAATCCTATAATAATTTATACGGGGCAGTGGGTTCTAAATATTTAGGACTTGCGCGTTGAGAGTGTTATTTTGCCCGCTGCGAGGGCGATTGAAGGCATCTCCAGTCTTCGCGCTTCGTCTCGCTACGTAAATGCGATGTGGTTGAAATTACTTAGTAAAGTGTAATAGATAATTCGATGGGGATCGCTCTTGAATTTTAACGATCTTTTATGATGAATTAGAAAAGTCATGTGCTAGCATCGAGTATAAATTGCTGTCTCCCTAAATTTGCGGTAAATTTGGGCGATCGCAAAATATTAACCTAAAAAATAAATTGCTAAGGTTTAAATATGTTTTTTCAAGAAGCCGATTCAGAGAATAAGCTCAGTAATATTAGCAGGACCCCGAAAAAAATGGCTAAAAACATGACTGATAGAACAAACTATCCAGAGATGCCCAAAAAGTCAACTGAGAACTCGACAGCGGCTAACATTTCAGAAGCTTATAGTGTTAGTTTGTGCAAAATGCAGCAGATGGAGCGAGCAATCGAACTGCTAAAGCAGGATTTGAAAGCTAGCGAATCTCGGTTTCGGAATGCGATAGAAAAAAATGCCGACGGGATCGCAATCGTCAACAAGCGAGGACTTATTTGTTTTGCCAACCCGTCAGCAGAAGCGCTGTTTAACTGCAAAGCAGAGGAACTTTTAGGTCAAGCATTTTTTGGCAATTTGGTAGTACAAGTTTCAGCTTGCGACATAGAGATGGACATGGCTATTATTCCCCAAGTTGGAAAAACAGAAACAGCAGGAACTCGCGTCGTGCAAACAGAAGTTGAAGCTATTCGCAAGCACCAAGCAAATGCTGTAGTAGAAATGCGGGTGGTGGAAACGGAATGGGAGGGAGAAATGGCTTATTTAGCTACTTTGCGGGACGTTACCGATCGCAAGCGCGCAGAAGAAATACTTTGGTTGTACGATCGAGCTATGGCAGCTACTAGCACCGGAGTTACAATTTCTGACGCCACTCACCCAGAACATCCAATTATTTATTGCAATCCCGCTTTTGAAAGGATGACAGGTTATCGGCGGCAGGAAATTATCGGAAAAAACTGCCTATTTTTGCAGGGAAGCGATACAGATCCTGCAGCAGTAGAAAGAATTAGCCAAGCCTTGCAAACAGAAAGCGAATGCAAAGTAATATTAAAGAATTACCGCAAAGACGGAACCACTTTCTGGAATTGTTTTTCAATATCTCCGGTGCGCGATAGAACGGGCAAATTGACTCATTTTATTGTCGTACAGAGAGACATCACTCATCGCAAACAAGCCGAAGAGGCCTTGCATAATTCCGAAGCACAAAGCAGAGAGCAAGCAGCTCAACTAACAGCAGCACTTAACCAACTCAAATCCACTCATTCCCAATTAGTTCAGAGCGAAAAAATGTCTAGTTTGGGATTGCTAATTGCCGGGGTCGCTCACGAAATAAACAACCCCGTCAGCTTCATTTACGGCAATCTCGCTCATCTGACAAAGTATACTCAAGACTTGTTTCACCACCTCGAACTTTACCAACAGCACTATCCTAATCCCGTGCAGGAAATTCAACAGGAAAGAAAAGAGAAAGACCTCGATTTTTTAGCTGAAGATTTACCTAAAATACTGTCTTCAATGAGCGTTGGTGTCGATCGCATTTGCCAGATTGTTCAGTCGCTGCGCAACTTTTCGCGACACGACGATTCACAGATGAAACCCGTTAACCTCCACGAAGGAATTGACAGCACGCTGTTAATTCTCAATCACCGTTTGAAAGGAAACGCAGAAAAGCCACCAATTCAAATTGTCAAACAATACGGAAAATTGCCGCCTGTCACGTGTTTTGCCGGGCCGATCAATCAAGTTTTTATGAATATTCTCAGCAATGCGCTCGATGCTTTAGATGATGCGAACAGTAGGCGAAATTGTCAAGAAATGACAGACAATTCCAGTCAGATTAGGATTTGCACGGAAGTTGTCGGCAATTTTGTAAAAATCCAAATTGCCGACAATGGGCCGGGCATAACTGAGGAAGTCAAGCAGCGCATCTTTGATGCTTTTTTTACTACCAAACCCATTAACAAAGGAACGGGAATGGGTTTGTCAATTAGCTATCAAATTATTGTAGAAAGACACAAAGGGGAATTATATTGTACTTCGGAACTGGGCAAGGGCACGGAATTTACTATTAAAATGCCAATCGAAAATTAGAGTAGGTGTTCTTCGGCGCACCTTACAAATTGCTCACTAACTACCGACTAACGTGGGGGTGTTCTTCGGCGCACCTTACCAACTACTGACTAACGTAGGGTGCGCCAAAAAGCACCTTACCCGCATAAATCGCGAATTAAAAAACCTCCGCACCCTCCAACTTCTTAACAGTTTCAACCTTCGCCCTCGCCGCTTCCCCGCAAGTCTTCGGCGTCGGAAACATCTTCCCAGGATTCGCTAAACCTTTCGGATTAAACACCTGACGCACCCACTGCATCGTCTCCAAATCCACCTCCGAAAACATATCCGGCATAAAACACTTCTTATCAGCACCGATACCGTGTTCCCCCGAAAGACTTCCCCCAACTTTCACGCAAAGCTTGAGAATTTCCCCCCCCAATTCTTCCACCTTTTCCAGCGCACCTTTTACCGAGTTATCGTACAGAATTAGTGGGTGCAAATTTCCGTCTCCCGCGTGAAATACATTCGCAATCCGATAACCGTATTTCTCGCTCAAACCCTCAATCTCTTTCAAAACATAAGCCATTTGCGTTCGTGGAATTACGCCGTCTTGCACGTAATAATCTGGGCTGAGATGACCCGCTGCCGCAAAAGCAGCTTTCCGCCCTTTCCAAATTTTTAGGCGCGTTTCCGGGTCGCTTGCCGTCGTGATATTTCGCGCTCCGTTATGCTTGCAAATATCGGCAATCCGCTGTTTGTTTGTGGCAACTTCCACTTCTAAACCGTCGATTTCTACGAGGAGAATTGCCGCCGCATCGCGGGGATAACATCCAGTTGCCACCACATCTTCCACAGCATTAATGCTGATGTTGTCCATAATCTCCATGCCGCCGGGAATAATACCAGCGCTGATAATATCGGAAACCGATTCACCCGCTGCTTCTATACTGGCAAAATCCGCTAAGAGAACGCAAATAGATTCCGGCGCTTTGAGAATTCGCAAAGTAACTTCTGTCGCGATGCCTAAAGTGCCTTCGGAACCGACAAATACACCAGTTAAATCGTAACCGGGCATTTCAGAAATTTCGCCACCGACATCGACAATTGAACCGTCGGCAACTACCAATTTTAATCCTAAAACGTGATTCGTCGTAACTCCGTATTTGAGGCAGTGAACGCCCCCAGAATTTTCGGCAACGTTGCCGCCAATCGAACAAACTATTTGACTGGAAGGATCTGGCGCGTAGTAGAAACCTGCGCCGCTAACTGCTTGCGTTACCCAGTTATTAATTACTCCCGGTTGCACGACTGCTTGCTGATTTTCTAAGTCTACTTTCAGGATTTTTCGCATCAGGGCAGTGACAATCAGCACGCAGTTTTCTACAGGCAAAGCGCCCCCGGAAAGGCCGGTTCCGGCGCCTCTAGCCACCCAGGGAATTGAGTTGCGATCGCATATTTTGACCACTTGCGCCACTTCCTCCGTAGTTCGAGGCAATACCACCAGGGCGGGGCGCTGGCGGTAGCTGGCAAGTCCGTCGCACTCGTAGACAATCAATTCTTCGCGCCGCTGTACGACGCCCTGTTTGCCGACTACAGCCTCGAATTCTTTAATAACGGGTTTCCAGTTGCGTTCTGTTTCTAGGGCTATCATTAGTGACTTTAATTATGGAACTAGCAATAATATTGTTGCAAACTTTACTAAGTTTAGGCAACTAAGTGTTAAAAAAGCCGATTTTGTACAACCATTATTTTAGGACTTATGAAAAGAAACCCGATTTCTACCATAAATTTTCGGTTTGGTAACGAGGTATCGACACAGAAACCGCGTTTTTGGGCCGCAGGCGAACAGAAACCGGGTTTCTGGTAATAAATTTTGGGTTTGACAGCCAAGTACCGGCGAAGAAACCAGGTTTCTAGCCCCCTGGGGCAAGTCCTGTATTTTTTGAAGGGTTGCAATATTGACCGAGGCAACGATCGGCAGTCTCTAGGCGATCGGGAAATGTTAGAGTCAATCGGGGCATCTCTACCCCTACCTCTGCTTCAGAAGGCGATGTGAGGTTAAACTCAGCGATTCTCTCACGAAAACCGCTCGTTTTCAAAACCAGACGTGATACTTTCGCGTCATCTGAATCCTCTGTATTTTGACCCTTGATATGGGTAATTCCAACAAGAAATTTGATATCCTTTGTTGTTTTTGTGGTGTCCGTACTTACTGTACTAAAATATTAGGTAAGTATTAAATAAGCTAGTTTATTATGAACAGGTTGATGACGAAATTGATAAATTTGCCGGGAGTTGGAGTAGAAAATAGTCAACAAACAGAAGATACATTAATTTTACTCGTTAACTCGGATAGATCATAAAACAGCCCTTTGTCCCCGCTGCGGTCAAAAAAGTCATCGTCTTCATCAAAATCAACGCATTTAGTAAAAGATTTACCGCTCGGTAATAGAGAAGTGATTTTGTCTGTGAAGCGAACTGAAAAATCTTGCTCCTAACAATGGATTAACAACAGATCTCGAGCGCTGTCACGTTCAAGCATATCACCAAATTACGTGCAGAGATCTGGTTTTTGCGTAAGTCATAAAAGTACGTAACATTGTCAAGAACTACAATCTAGCCAAATCAATATCTGATGCTGCACGGTACAGATTTCGAGAATGGTTAGAGTTTGTTGGCGTTGTTTAGCGTGTTCCGATAATAGCAGTTAACCCCAAGTACACGAGTCAGAATTGCTCTATGTGTGGGCAAACAGTCGTTAAAAGTTTAAGTACCAGAACTCATAAGTTTCCCCATTGTGGCTATACAGTAGACGGGGACGAAAATGCAAGATTAAATATTTTAATTTTATCCCTAAAAGAATGAGCAAATACCGTGGATAGACCGAATTTAAAGTATTGAGAGAGATTCCCCTCTGCTTGAAGGTGGAAACAGATTCAAGTAAGGGAAATCAACGAAAGAGAACCTCTAATTAGTGATGGTTATAATCCCCGTGTCTTCAGACTGGGGATAACGTCAACTACTAATTTATTCTCTACTTGCTAAAAGCACCCTTGATGCTGTAAACAGTGCGTTCTACAGCATTCTTGGTATTATCTACTGCTTTCTGAGTGCGAGCTGAATCTTCCTCTGCTCTTTTCTCAATTCGAGCGGCATCTTTCTTAGCTTTGCGCTCTACGAAACTACCATCATCCGATGCTCGATCGACTTTAGCAGCATTTTTCTTCGCAGTTTCCTTAACTTTCTCTTCTGTATCTCGGATGAAATTCTTGGTTCGTCCAGCATCTTTGCTGGCTTTCTGTTGAATCTCATCGCCCACATCTGCTGCTGCGATCGAGTTTACAATAGGAGAGGCCATTGCTGCGGTCTTAGAGAAAAACGCACCCTGCCAAACGAAGGCCATCGCTGACACGCAAAGCACAGTTGCAGCCATCCAGCGCCCGAGAGTCGAAAGCCGTTTCGTAAAACAATTGAGTTTCATACAATACAAAATCAGAGATAACATTCTATTTCTACTCGATCAGAGCGCTTAGCTGAACCATTCTCTAGGTAGAGGTTATCCAACGATGAGCTGTTAGAAAAATTCCCTCTTTTGATAGATTGAAGCAAGAAACCTCAGTCAATTTTAGATTTTAGATTTTAAATTTTAGATTTTATAATTGACTGCACCGCGCTCTGGGAGGTTTAACTAAGGTCAGTCGATTTTTAGATTTGAGATTTTAGATTGACTCCAAAGATGAATTTGGGGACTTTCCCGCTATCAGCTTTTTGCGGTAATTTTAAGTAAGGTGCGATCGACTCTTACGCATTTAAACTGTTAACTTTTTACTTTACCGCTCTCCCATTCCCCCACTCTCCCCCTTTCGGGCTCTGCCACAACCACCAAATTCATACGTGCAGCAGCTTAATTTGTCTTCGCTGAACTCAGCCATTATTAATTTATATAAATAAAACTTGACTTACCCTCATCAAAATGTTACATAAAGCTTTTTCCTGGAAGACAAATCAATTTTTTTGCTATATTGACCTGCAATAAAGATAATGGTTTTGATTAGATGAGGAGTTGAACGGATGAAAAACTTGAGTTACTGGAACAAACCCGCTGCATTGCTGGGCGCGATCGCGATAGCAGCCGGAAATTTGCAAGCGAATGCGATCGGTGTTGCCGCCCCATCAACACCCACTGTCAGTCAAGACGCTGAAAATATTTCATTTGAAGATAGCGCCACCTTTCAAATAGCCCAGGCTGGCAACCTTTGCCGCATAGTCACTCCCAAAGAAGGTTTGACCGTTCGCCAGAACCCAGACCCCAAATCCCCTAGAGTTGGCGGGGTAGCACTTAACACTCAGGTCATGCTGTCCCAAGGCGCTACTTCTGTTAAAGCCTCCGACGGCCGCCTCTGGATTCAAATTACCGCACCTGTCAAAGGGTATGTGGCTAGCGGATATCCCAACGACGAAAGTAATTTAGGTTCGTGCACAATTAGTCAAACTCCTTCCCCAAGTCCCGCGCCAGCACCGGCACCAGCACCAGCACCAGCACCAGCACCGGCACCGGCACCGGCACCGAGTCCAAGTCCAACTCCAGTACCAGCACCAGCACCAGCACCAGCACCAACTCCAGCACCAGCACCAGCACCAGCACCAGCACCGGCACCAGCGCCAGCACCAGCGCCAGCACCAGCGCCAGCACCAGCGCCAGCACCAGCGCCAGCACCAGCGCCAGCACCAGCACCAGCACCAGCACCAGCAACGGGTCCGGTAAGTCTGTGCCGCCAAGTAGAACCTCGCGTAGCGCCGAGGGGTCTAGCTATCCGTGCGGAGCCTTCAAAGACTGCTGCGGTTAAAGGTGGCGTACCGGCTAACGGTCAAGTAACGCTTGTGCCGAATTTCCAGTTAGTGAAAGATAAGAATGGAGAAAACCGCAATTGGGTTGAGATTTCAGCCCCTGTGGCCGGATTCATCTCGGCGGGAAATTTAATCATGTGCAAGTAAACTTCTGAGTTCGATCGCTCTTTTTGACTAAAAGAGCGATCGACACTGAAAATAGTTTTAAGATTGTCGCGCAGTCAATGAACAACGCTAAGCTCAGACTGCTTCTTGGACTTACGCAGGAATAATTTATTTCTCCAGGCTGCCAGCAGTAGCGAATCTTTCTTGGCCTTTGTTTTTCGTCGGTTGCGTCGATGCCTAGCTTGGTTCCTCGCAAGGCAGGCGGGATGAATGAATTTAAGCAAAAAGCCGATCTACCTTTCTAGTTACAGCGGCCGCTTGCCCAATTTTGGTGTCCGCGATTTGGTTGACACTTCGATTGTCGGCCAATCCAGACAATTTCCCACTTATTTTGCCTGAGTCTGAGTTCGATGCGGTGTCGCATTCCGGCAACAGAATCGTCGGCTAAACCGATGACTGTATGTACAATTACTGCTGTTTCTCGCGTGGGATATTCAAGGGAAATTTGGTCGCTTTTTCTGCCTTCAGATTCTTCCTCGCTGCTAAAGAGTTTTGCTGCGATATCTTTGGGGTTGGAGACGGTAATTTTGCCATCGGCAACGAACTGTTTAGGGTTAATTGATTCGTAGCCCGATCGGGCTGCGGGTTGCCCGATTGCTGCGATGGGAAGTTGGATGCAGGTGAAAAGTGCGAGGAAAAAGAGCGATCGCTTCACAATTGATTTGTTCATGAGGCTTCAGTTTGTGCCAAAAATTTTTGTCTTCTTGATGCGAAAGCCGCCAAATCTGCTTGGGTGAATTGAGTTTGCTGCCATGAGGGACGCGACATTAGTCGATCGCACCAAGCTTGAATTTTAGGATAGCCGTCTAGGGACTCATCAACCCAAGATAGCAAGGGCACGACGGTGCCAGCAACGCACTCGGCAAAGGTGACACTGTTGCTAGCGAAAAAAGGGCGATCGTCCAGCAAGCCTTCAAAGAAATTCAACACAGTATCGACTTTTTCCTTAGCCTTTGCGATTTCCTGCGGTTGGGGAGTTCCCCATCCCATTTTTTCACTGCTTAGTGGGTTAAGTCCCGGTAGAAGTTCGTTAACCGTGACCAATTCTACCATCCTCACAACTGCCAAATCTTTCGGTTCTTTTGGCAGCATTGCCGGTTCGGGATACTTGGTTTCTAGATAGTCAAGAATTGCTAGAGACTCGACGACAGTGAAGTCATCATCGACCAAAACAGGGATGCGGTGAAAAGGATTGATTGCAACAAACTCAGGCTGCAAGTGATCGCCGTCCAAGTGGATTTCTACCAATTCAAAGTCGAGGTTTTTTTCTAAGAGGGCGATCCACACGCGGCGGGAGTTGGGGGAAATGGGAGTGTGGTAAAGTTTCATGGCTGCTTGCGTTGGTTATTGAGAGTGTCAGGTGTTGAGGATTGATCTGTCGCTCGCGCTGCTGAAAATATTTAGACTGTAGTCAATTTTACCCTATCCGGAATTGTCAGGGCAAATACTGGTTAAATATAACAAAAATATGTGCGATCGCATTTAGCTACTTTAGCTACATCATATTGAGTTAATTTCCACCTGTTGCTCTAATTCTATTTCGACTTGAGCCTCAACAAATGGAGCGTAAATGGGAATATCCGATGCTATTGCTTCAAAGCTAATAACTAGAGAATAGGGTGCTTCAGCATCTGGATCGTTATTCCAACCTTCATGTCCAACTACTGCAATACAGAATGCTTCTCTGAGTTCAAATGATTTGACAACAGTCCAATCCTTTTGAACAGTTCCTGCGCTTCTAGAAACACCATGAATTTTTCCATAGTTTTTCGCTTTTTTGCCAATAGTCCACTGAAAAACTTTCTCTCCCTTGTCTGCATTCTCTGGAGTATCATACTCTTTTAAAATCCTCGTCAGAAATTTTCCGGGATCTTCTTCCTTTTTGCTACAATCCCAATCCAGCCAAGTTGAAAGATATTTTCTGCGATTTCTACGAGTTCGACGTGGTTGTGCTTTGTAAGATAGAGTAACTTCTACCAGAATCTCATGTTCTTCTCCCTGAGTACGCAATTTGTCTGGCAATTTAACTTGGTAAACATGAGCCTGTCTAGCTTTGATACGATTATTTCCTCTGGTAATCAAAGTGATGCGATTGGGAGAATTACCTAAAGCGCGATCGATATTTGGAATGCCATAACCAATTTGACGAACAGTATCAAGTTTTTCTTCTGCCCACTCTGGCCATCTGGCTGATTGTACTATCAGCGCACGATATAAAAGGCAACTCTCATCCGGCAACTCAGCAGCAAGACACGCTGCTATATGGCTGACTTTTGGCGTAGCATATGACGTTCCCACCGTGTCAGCAGCAACTGCTGGCCCACCATTCAAAGTCGATCGTACTAATTCAGGACAAACTTCTTTACGTGAAATAATGTTAGGTGGTATTGATTCATCTTTTATTAAGTCCCCACCATATTCAACTACTTCCGGTTTAATTGTCTCCCAAATTCCTAACCCAGAGCATGAAAAAGCTGAGGGTTTATCCTTCTGTGATATTGAAGAATAGGATAGTGCATGATAAGAAGCTGGAGAAATTGATCCAACGGTTAAGGCTTGAAAACTTTGTGCAGGGTTAGCAATTCTACAAGAATTTTCTAAAAGATAATCTGGACATAGCCGATTTGCTGCCAGATGATCTTTGACAGATAATCTTGTATATCCTATTTTTCCACTGAAAGGTAAATTACCTGCTGCCACAATAAACAATATATCATTTTTCCAGGTCAAATTATCAATCGCCGCTGCCCAAGGACTCATATATTGGGTGTGGCAGGGAACAGACCCAGTAATAGAATGATTAAAAATTCTAGTTGTTGTTTTACCGTGATAACAATCCACAATATCACCTAGCAATTTCGGTGGAAATAGCTGTTTAGGTAGTTGGCAATTAACATCAAGGACTCTCGCATTTTGAATCCAGCAAATAGCTTTTTCCTTTCCAGTACGAGGTATGGTTATGGGGTAAATGACTGCACCAGCTACCCTGGTTCCGTGTCCGCCATTCCTAACACGGTCAGCAATTTGGTCGGTTTCTCCCGGCACCCAAGATGTTGAATTATCGCAATCAATTGCTGCTTTTAAGAGAGGATGCCTTTCTTGAATCCCACTATCTATAACACATACCTTGGGAGCATTTAATTTCGGTGCTTGTAGTTTGAAAGTAGGAGTATCAACATCAGATAAAGCTTCTCGCTCAACAAATTCAGCAAACTCATCAGGCTCACTGACATCAAAAATATAAGGAAAGTTGAAAACTAAATCTTTTAATCCTTTACCTGAAATTTGAATTCTACAGGAAAAACTATCCGGTAATTTAGCTGATGGAGGAATACTTCCATCAACTATATCTAATATTTCTCCTTGATAACTTTGAATAAATTCTGTGAATTCATCTTCTCTTTCAGATTTTATTTCATCCCACTGTGCATAAGTTAAGTCACGTTTGTCAATCCAGCGATTAATTTTTTCTTGAAATTTTTCTGGAGTTTCATCTTTTGGTTTTTTTGGACACTCAGACAACTTAGATTTAATACCCAAACAAGCAATACCTACATCAACTGTGTATATTTGGTCATGTTTAACTAAATCCCAATGTTTCATTAATTCTGGGGAAAGAATGTATTCTGGCTTTTTAATTCCGTCAATCAAATCCCAGATTTCTGCAATTTTTCCGCTCCGAGCTTCTTCCTTAATAAATTTTTCTATTTTAGTTCGCAGTTCACTAAGTTCTAAATCGGCTGATGCACCAATAATGTATCCATCTTCTATCTCTGCAATTAGCTCAATTCCATAGGCTTTAAGACTATCAGGATCGAAAAGATGTGGATCAATTTTTAAGATAATACGTCTAGATTTAGGAAGTTCTGGTTGATCCTCCTCTTCTCTTTTTTCTTGAGTCTCTTTCCAATTAGCAGTTATGGATGCCACAGAACTATTTAGCCTACTACCATGTCCCCATCTGTCACCCAAATTTCCGACTGTTTGAGGATCTTTTTGTCTGCCTCCCCCTGGTGGAGTTGCAGCAATTCCTTCTTTTGGAAGGCTGAGCTGAATATGCGGAAATCTATCAGAACGTTCAACCATTTACTTCTCCTGACACAAAAAAATAAATTTATGCAACCTTGATTTCTTTAATCGCTTCTTCCAAGTGTTCGTGAATCACGAGTTCCTCTCGCTCAAGAATTGCCCGTTTAGCAGCATCTTGTGCAACCCTCACAGCTTGAGCAGCAGAAAAATCTCTCATCTGCTCAATCAACACAGCCCAGTTAATAGAGCCTACTTCAATAGCAGATAGTGTTTCTTTTAGGATAAATTCTAACTCTTTTTCTCCGGGCTTCGGTACTTCTATCAAATCGTCAAATCGTCTCCACAGTGCAGTATCAAGAGATTTAGTGAGGTTTGTAGCTGCTACAATCAGACCAGAGGTGGGTTCATATTCATCCAAAATTTGAAGAAATGTATTTACCACTCGCTTAATTTCTCCTACTTCCTGATGGTCTTCTCTTGATTTAGCAATAGAGTCGCATTCATCAAGAAACAACAAACAGGGATTTTTTGATGCTTCTTCAAAAACGAGCCTCAAATTACTCGCCGTTTCGCCTAAAAAAGATGATACCATTGCATCAAATCGAACTTTGAGAAGTGGTAAACCTGTATTCCAAGCTAAACGCTCTGCTCCGAGTGTCTTACCACAGCCGGGGAAACCGTACAGAAGAATTTTTTGTCTGTAGCGGAGTCCGTGATGAGCAAGCCTATCTCTTGCTGCATACTCGCGCTCAATTCGCTGGAAACGTTTTTCAATAACTTCAGGAAGCACCATGTGATGCCGCAGTTTTTCCCTTCCTATGACAGTCACTAAAGGAAGGTTTAATCGCTTACTTGTCGGCAGTTCGCTTAAAGCTTGTAGGCTATTTTTTACTGGCGAAGCTGCTTTGCTGTTAGAGGTCGATTTCTCTTTCTGGCTCTTTTTGGTAATATTCTCTAATTGGTCGGCTAGTAGCGTGTGTCCCTTCTGGCGTTCTTCCTCAATGACTAGGTGTGTGAGTTTGTCGATCGCCTCTGTGTCGGCACTCGCGATCGCCCTAAATAATCTTTTAAGAACTTCTGCTTTCATAGCGCCTCTCACTATACTAGAGAGTACACCACTATGATACTTGATTTATTAATCAACTACTTAATTAAAATAAAGTAGGTGAGGGCCCTTGCGCCCCCACCTACTTTAAAGACGACGATCGATTAATTAGTAATCGAAGTCGCCGCCGCCCATGCCGCCGCCAGCGCCAGCAGCAGCAGCGCCATCCTTCGGTTCAGGCTTGTCAACGACGATGCACTCAGTTGTCAGCACCATACCAGCAATAGATGCGGCATTTTGCAGAGCAGAACGAGTCACCTTCGCAGGGTCAACGATACCAGCTTCAAACATATCGACAAACTCATTTGTCGCTGCGTTGAAACCGACGTTGAATGGCTTTTCTTTGACGCGCTCAGCAATCACAGCGCCGTTCAAACCAGCATTTTCAGCAATCCGCTTCAGAGGAGCAGCCAGAGCCCGTGCCACAATCAAAGCACCAGTCAACTCTTCGCCCTTCAGGCTGCTGTTAGCCCACTCTTCCAATTGAGGAGTCAGGTGAGCCAAAGTTGTACCGCCACCGGGGACAATTCCTTCTTCTACTGCTGCTTTGGTAGCGTTGATCGCATCTTCAAGACGCAGTTTGCGATCCTTCATTTCTGTTTCGGTAGCTGCGCCGACTTTGATGACTGCGACGCCGCCAGCCAATTTGGCCAAACGTTCTTGCAGCTTCTCTTTGTCGTAGGAAGATTCGGTTTCGTCCATTTGACGGCGAATTTGTTCGCAGCGGGACTTGACGGCGGCTTCGTTACCTTCGGCAACAATTGTGGTGCTGTCTTTGGTGATGGTGATGCGGCGGGCTTTGCCGATCATGTCGAGCTTGGTGTTTTCCAGTTTCAAACCGGCGTCTTCGGTGATTAGTTGACCGCCGGTCAATACGGCGATATCTTCTAACATGGCTTTGCGTCGATCGCCAAAACCGGGTGCTTTAACAGCAGTCACGTTCAACACACCGCGCAGTTTGTTGACAACGAGGGTAGCTAAAGCTTCTTTCTCAATGTCTTCTGCAATGATCAACAGCGGGCGGCCGGAACGGGCTACTTGTTCGAGCACTGGTACTAAATCCTGTACCAGAGCGATTTTCTTGTCTGTCAGCAAGATGAAAGGTTCTTCGAGAATCGCTTCCATCCGTTCGGTGTCGGTGACGAAGTAGGGAGAAATGTAGCCTTTGTCGAAGCGCATCCCTTCGGTGATTTCCAATTCGGTGGTCATAGACTTCCCTTCTTCCAGGGAAATCACGCCTTCTTTGCCCACCTTGTCCATTGCGTTGGCAATCATTTGACCGACTTCATCGTCGTTACCAGCAGAGATGGAGCCGACTTGAGCGATGGCTTTGGAATCTTCTACTTGTTTGGCGTGTTCGGCAATTTTTTCTACCAAAAACGTGGTTGCTTTGTCAACACCGCGCTTGAGGGCGATCGCATTTGCGCCGGCTGCTACGTTACGCAGGCCTTCTTTGACCATTGCGTGAGCCAAAACGGTAGCAGTTGTGGTACCGTCGCCTGCTGCGTCGTTGGTTTTGGATGCTGCTTGACGGATCAGGGCAACGCCTGTATTTTCAATGTGGTCTTCTAGTTCGATTTCTTTGGCGATGGTAACACCGTCATTGACGATCTGAGGAGCTCCGAATTTCTTTTCGAGAACCACGTTGCGGCCTTTGGGGCCGAGGGTTACGGCCACTGCTTCGGCCAGAATGTCCATACCGCGTTCGAGGGCGCGACGTGCATTTTCGTTGTAGATGATACGCTTAGCCATAGTTTTTGGGGATTTGAGGGTTTTAGATTTTGGATTTTGGATGATGGATTTTAGTCATTTGTCCCGTGTCATTAGTTGTTTGGCGGCGTTCGCTTTAAACTAATGACTGATGACCAAGGACTGATGACTGATGATTAATTAGTTAACGATCGCCAGAATGTCTTTTTCGGCTAGCAAGACGTATTCGTCAGTGCCGAGTTTGATGTCGGTGCCGGCGTATTTCGAGTAGAGAACTTTGTCGCCGACTTTTACTTCCATTTCAGTGCGGCTGCCGTCGTCGTTGCGCTTGCCGGGGCCCACGGCCGCGACTTCGCCTACTTGGGGCTTTTCCTTAGCTGTGTCGGGTAAAAGGATGCCGCCGGCGGTTTTTTCTTCGCTAGCGCTTACTTTTACGAACACGCGCTCGCCTAACGGTTTAACGGTAGAAACACTCAGTGATACTGCTGCCATAAATAAATCTCCAGATTACAGATTGTCGTGAGTCAGTCGTCAGGGGTCACGATGAAAGCAACAGCGGACTACTTACAACTGACATATTAGCACTCTCGACTCCTGAGTGCTAATTTAGCTTTAGTCAGGGGCGATCGCAACTTACTTGTCAGTACGGGTTCCCGAACCGAGAATGAGTTGGAGAGAAGGAGAGGGAGTGGAGGCTGTGGTGATATGACTTTCGGCAGCTAACCAATTACTGTTGACGAATGAATAAAATGCTTGAACATAACGATGAATCTTGCAGCCAAGGCTTGAGCGCTTGCGTCCAAAGCCTGGGAATAGCTCAAATCGAGCGGCATATTTTTATCTGTGCCGACCAAACCGTGCCCAAGTGCTGCGATCGCCAAACCAGTCTGGAAGCGTGGAATTACTTAAAAAAACGCTTGCAAGAATTGGGGTTGGACAAGCCAAGTGCCGATCGACCAACCTGCATTTTTCGCACCAAAGCCAATTGCCTGCGAGTGTGCGTGTCGGGGCCGATTATGGTAGTCTATCCAGACGGAGTGTGGTACCGCGACGTTACTCCCCCCGTCATTGAGAGAATTATTCAGGAACATCTCCTAAACTCAAAGGTAGTTCAAGAATACGCTTTCTTGACTCATCCTTTGCCTGTGCCGACTGAGGCGAAGCCAGACATTTAAGTATAGCGCTGTTCAAGTACAGGGTTATAGGTCAAGTGTTAAATTTAAGGTTAAGGGTGAGAATTTGAGACTGTTTGGCGTCCGGCGATCGCACCTGCTAGAGTTCAAAAAAACTGTAGTTAGGTTGTCTTGACAGTCTGGCTTAGCTTGTCGCTGGTATTTCTCAAAAGGTACGCTCAAAAAAATCGATCGTCGGAGGAACTGTGAAATTTTGTGCAAAAGTTTCTCAGTGGCAGACACTAAGCAGGTTGCCAAACTACACTAGAAACAGTTAAATACGTAAGTAGGGAGTCTGCTTAAATTTCTCTATATCAGAAGTATCATTTAAAACTGGGGCATCAACCTGCAATTAAACCGATCGAGATTAAATATTTAACTTGGGCTCTGTTAGGGAGTATCCAATCAATCAAGGCCGATCTTGACAGGGCGATCGTCCCTTACAGGTTTCGGCTGCGTTCCAGGTCGCAAGACCTTCACAAACCGCCGTCGAGCACAGGTTGGGAAGCGGTAATACCCGCCCCGCTTTCCCTCACCGCTATCCCTTCACCAGACCGCCATCCTCCACCCTCCGCCGGGTGGCGGGAGACTGACGGAAAAAACATGAGTGAAAAAAAGGAAGTGAGCGGGATACTTTAGTGGGAATAAACATGACAAAGGACAATACTTCAGGAGACCAAAAACGGCTGATGCTGGTTGACGACGACCCCAACTTGATCTTGCTGGTCAAGGACTACTTGGAGTTTCGGGGTTACAACGTGATTACAGCAGAAAACGGCAGAGACGCTCTGGAAAAACTAGAACAAGAAGTTCCCGACTTGATGATCTGCGATGTGATGATGCCGGAAATGGACGGCTACACTTTAGTCAAACACATCAGAGAAGACCCTCGCACTAGCTGGATTCCGGTTCTTTTCTTGTCCGCCAAAGGTCAAAGTTCAGACCGAGTAAAAGGCTTGAGCACGGGGGCTGACGTTTATATAGTTAAGCCTTTTGAACCCGAAGAACTGGTAGCTCAAGTAGAATCTTCTTTGAAAGCGGCATCCCGCTTGATTCGCCACCGAAATGAAGGTATTGAGAGCGGCCCAAAAATTAAGGCACGCCGCAATGTCGAATTGACTCCAACTGAGTTAAAGGTGGTACAGTTGCTAGCGCAGGGTATGGCAAACCGCCAGATCGCAGACGTGATGAATGTCAGCCAGCGGACTATAGAAAGCCACGTCAGCAATATGCTGGGCAAAACAGGTCTGCACAACCGGACAGAGTTGGCTCGCTGGGCCCTTGAAAGCAAAAAGGCTTGATCGCGGGGGTTCTCTGCGCTATGAAATCAGGGGAGCAAAAGGTACTGCAATGCGCTTCGGCATACCTGCAAAGGCGGTAGGGCGGTAGGGCGGTAGATTTAAGCCCAATTAACCTTGAAACCTCAGCCGCTATAGAGTTACAGGGCGTCGGGTTCGATCGGAACTGTCGATCGAATGCAAGCAGCGTTAAAAGAGCCCTCTGGCGGTAGAGGCGAAAATATGAAATACTGGGGGGATGGAGTTTTCTGAAGTTTAATCTATTGCCTCAGTTAGCTCCATGTTGCTAAAATGTGATATTTAGATTAACTTCTTTCTACAATTATTAGGTCTAAGTTTCTATGACAAACTTAATGAACCGCCTTTCTATTTTTGTGGACGGGAACAATATGTTCTACGCTCAACAAAAGAACGGCTGGTTTTTTGATCCTCGCAGGGTGCTCGAATATTTCAAAACTTCGCAGCCGAATGTCATCTTGATCAATGCTTTCTGGTATACGGGTCTGAAAGACCCCCAAGATCAAAGGGGATTTCGAGATGCTTTGATAAGTCTGGGTTACACGGTTCGCACTAAAATTCTTAAGGAATATTACGACGATGCTTCGGGCAGATATTCTCAAAAGGCTAATTTAGACATAGAGATTGTGGTTGATATGTTTAATACGGTGGATCAATACGACCAAGTAGTGCTCTTTAGCGGGGATGGGGATTTTGAGCGGGCGATCGAGCTGTTGCGATCGAAAAATACTCATATTACTGTGGTATCAACCGAAGGAATGATTGCTAGAGAGTTACGAAATGCTACTGATAGGTATATAGACTTAAATGAAATTAGGGAACATATCGAGAAGATGGATTATTAGTCAGTAGTTAGTAGTTATTAGTCATTAGTCAGTAGTTAGTAGTTATTAGTCATTAGTTATGGGTTATGGGTTATGGGTTATTAATTATTCGTTATTGGCGCGAAACACGGGACAGGTGCCCCCGCCCAAAAACGCATACTTGCTTTCCGATAGGAGCCGCCAGTAGCCCAAAATTTTAGACTAAGGTTCAAGTTCCCAGATTCATCTGTGGAGTAAATCTCAAATCTAAAATCTCAAATCTCAAATCGACTGACTGGAGGCTAAAAATCCAGAAAAACGGACAAGTAAAAATCAGGAAAACACTTTTTTAGAGCTATGAAAACTCAACCAAGTCAAGACCGGATTATTATTTTCGATACGACTTTGCGCGACGGAGAACAATCTCCGGGTGCATCTCTGAATGTGGATGAAAAACTGACGATCGCCCGCCAGTTAGCGAGATTGGGCGTGGATGTGATAGAAGCGGGTTTCCCTTTCACCAGCACGGGAGATTTCGAGGCAGTCCAAAAAATAGCCCGATCGGTTGGCACGGAAGATGGGCCGACAATTTGCGGTTTAGCGAGGGCGAGAAAGGAGGATATTAAAACAGCAGCAGAGGCTCTGAAACCCGCAGCCAATGCGCGAATTCATACGTTTCTGGCTACGTCTGACATTCACTTGGAGCATAAGCTGAAAAAGACGCGGGCTGAGGTTCTGGAAATTGTGCCGGAAATGGTGGCTTACGCTAAGTCCTTTGTGGATGATGTGGAGTTTTCGCCGGAAGATGCTTGTCGTTCGGAACCGGAGTTTTTGTATCAGGTTCTGGAACGGGCGATCGCAGCCGGTGCGACTACTGTTAATATTCCCGATACTGTAGGCTACACGACTCCGAGCGAATTTGGGGCTTTGATTCGGGGAATTAAGGAAAATGTGCCGAATATCGATCGCGCAATTATTTCGGTGCACGGTCACAATGACTTAGGATTGGCGGTTGCTAACTTTTTGGAAGCCGTGAAAAATGGCGCCAGACAGTTAGAATGCACGATTAACGGGATTGGCGAACGGGCGGGAAATGCGGCTCTGGAAGAGTTGGTAATGGCGCTTTACGTGCGGCGCCAATATTATAATCCGTTCTTGGGCCGGGCTGCGGATTCTGAGGAACCGCTGACAAATATTGACTCGCGCCAAATTTACAAAACTTCCCGCTTGGTTTCCAATTTGACGGGGATGTTGGTGCAGCCAAATAAGGCGATTGTCGGGGCAAATGCTTTCGCTCACGAGTCGGGAATTCACCAAGACGGAGTGCTCAAAAATAAGCGGACATACGAGATTATGGACGCTGAGTCGATCGGCTTGACTGAAAATCAAATCGTCTTGGGCAAATTATCCGGCCGCCACGCTTTCCACACTCGCTTGAAAGAGTTGGGTTTTGAAATGGCTGACGATGAGCTAAATAAGGCTTTTGTCAAGTTCAAAGATTTAGCGGACAAGAAAAAAGAAATTACTGATTGGGATTTAGAGGCGATCGCCAACAACGAAGTGCACCAAGCACCGGAACTATTCCGGTTAGAATTGGTGCAAGTTTCCTGCGGCGACAAATCTCGCCCGACAGCAACCGTCACTGTGCGGAATCCGGCAGGCGAAGAATTGACCGATGCTGCGATCGGCACCGGGCCTGTGGATGCGATTTACAGGGCAATTAACCGGGTGGTAAACGTACCCAACGAGTTGATCGAGTTTTCTGTACAATCGGTAACAGCGGGCATAGATGCGATCGGCGAAGTAACAATTCGCTTGCGCCACGAAGGCAAAGTATTTTCCGGTCACTCAGCAAATACCGACATTATCGTAGCCTCCGCAGAAGCTTACATCAGCGCTTTAAATCGGCTGTATCAGGCATTGCAGCATAGTGCTGAAAAATCCTCCCAACAGCCAACTGCGATCGGAAATCAAGTTGTTGCAAAAGCACAGCGCTGATAAATTTACTGTCAGCCATTTTTCTTGAAACAAACCGCAGACGAACGCACATAACAGCAGATATATCTAAATAAATCTGCGTTAATCCGCGTTCATCTGCGGTTAAAAATTAAAATCTTTTTTAGCAACAACAAACCCTAAAAAATGCAAGAAGAAACTTTAAAAAAAGAGCGGCAATTCCACGATGCTTGGGCATCCACAATCGATATTGACGGCATTCGAGTCAATGATTACTTTGAAGCTTGCACCGCCCCAGAAAATAGATTTATCGTCCAGCAAATGGGCGATATTACAGGCAAACGCCTCTTAGATTTAGGCTGCGGCGCGGGAGAAAATAGCGTTTATTTTGCTAAAAAAGGTGCCAATTGTGTGGCTGCAGACTATTCTCAGGGCATGGTAGAAGTTGCTCTGAAATTGGCCGAGAAAAACGGCGTCATAATAGAGGGCTGCACGGTAAATGCAATGGCGCTGGATTTCCCGGACAACAGTTTTGATATTGTTTATGCTTCTAATTTGCTGCATCATTTGCCTGAACCATCCAAGGCAATTCGCGAAATGCACCGCGTCCTAAAGCCTGGGGGTAAAGCTTGTTTTTGGGACCCGATGAAGCACAATCCGGTGATTAATGTTTACCGCAGGATGGCTACTGAGGTGCGGACGGAGGATGAAGCTCCTTTGGATATTAATATTGTGAATTTTGTCAAGTCTTTGTTTTCGGAGACGGCTTACGATACGTTTTGGCTGACGGCGCTGTGGATTTTTTTGCGCTTTTATTTGATAGAAAAAGTGCATCCCAATGAGGAGCGTTATTGGAAAAAGATTATCATTGAACAAGAGAGATTGAAACCGGAATACTCTCGATTGGAAGGGTTGGATAAATTTTTGAAAAAGTTGCCTTTGATGAAGCGCTTGGCTTGGAATTTGGCTGTGGTAGCAACGAAGTAAGACGATTTTAGATTTTAGATTTTAGATTTTAGATTAAAGAACCGGGAATGACTGATGATACAGCATATTCCGGGTTCGTGAAGTACAGTATCCGCCTTAATTGTGCGGTACGTGTTATGTAGGGTGCGTCGCTGCTCATGTTTAATGGAACTTGCTCGCCAGACGGGTGGCGACGCACCTTACTTACGACCCTTGTTGTGTGTACCGCATATACATGGAATATGCTGTATCAGCGGTAGGGTGCGTCAGTTTTGAGATTTTAAATCAGCGCCGAAAGTATTATTCTGACGCACCATTTGTTGTCAGGTGCGTCAGTTCCGAGATGGTTTGTTGGGAGCAAAAATAATCACAACTGACGCACCCTACTGAAAACTCTAAAAGAAGTACAATAAGTCAAAGCATTTAATTAAGAGGCTAATTATGCCAGAAACTATTACTGCTGTGTACGAAAACGGGGTTTTTCGTCCCCTGAGTCCTTTGTCATTGAATGATGGGGAAACTGTGGAAATCACAATTGTAGCGGAAGTGTCGCAGCGCCAAAAGTCGATGATTAAGATGATGACAGAAGGGCAATTGGTGCCTTTTCCAACAAAACAGTTTAAGCTAGATGCAGCCGCAGAACAAAAGCGGCGCGAACTGTTTGAAAAACTGAAGGGAAGAGTGGGGAAACCTCTTTCTGAAATCGTTATTGAGGATCGCGGCCCGTGGTAAATGCCTATTTCTTAGACACCAGCGCTTTGGTTAAACGGTATGTGCCTGAATTGGGAAGTAATTGGATTCAATCAATTACTCTTCCAGCAGCAGGTAACTTTCTCGCGATTTCTCAGATTACTTGGGTGGAGGTATGCAGCGCTTTTTCACGCCGTCAACGAGAGGGTAGTCTATCTGTCGATGAGGTTGACCAACTTATGGGAGATTTTCGCACGGATTTTGATAACCAGTATGAAGTTCTTGAAGTCGATCGCACTTTGATAGAAACAGCGGGTGCACTGGTGATGCAAAACCCGCTGCGGGCTTATGATTCTGTGCAATTAGCGTCAGCTTTGCGGGTTAAATCTACTCTCGTTCGTTTTTTCGTGCCAGATACTCAACTGGTTTTTGTTTCGGCGGATAACAGATTGCTGGATATTGCTCAGTCGGAAGGGTTGGCGACGGATAATCCTAATAATTATCCGTAATCAAGCTGTGTGTAGTGAGGAATGCAAGTCTTCATACAAATCAGAGGACTAAAGTCATCACTAGAAACTAATTTGAGTGCGATCGTTATTTAGAGAATTTCTTTCAAAGTTTTCACTAAGGTTTGATTCTGTTCCTCCGTACCTACACTAATCCGCAATTTGTCTTCCAATCGCGGCTGGTTGAAGTATCGAATCAATATTCCCCGTACTTTCAGCGTTTGATAAATTCTTTCTGCATCGCCGTTTGGTGGCCTAACTAACAAAAAATTGGTTTGCGAGGGCCAAACTTCAAAGCCTAATTCCTGGAAACTAACGGCTAGTTTTGCTCGCGAGGCCTTAATCTTTTCGGCGTTGGCTGTTTTGTGGTTTCGATCGGCGATCGCAGCCGCCCCCACTGCATAGGCTAAAGCATCCACATTATAGCTGTCTTTGATTTTATTTAATTCTGCCAGCAGCGCCGGATTTGCTATGCCAAAACCCAGCCTCAATCCTGCTAGGGAATAACCTTTTGAAAGCGTCCTCAATACTATAACATTACTGTACTTTTTTGCCAATTCCAAAGCATTATTTTCTGCGAAATCTACATAAGCTTCGTCGATGACAAGAAGACCCGATAACTCTTGAGCCAGTTTCTCCAAATCTGCAACAGATATGGCTGTTCCCGATGGACTGTTGGGCGAGGCTACAAATGTCACAGCACCTCGGGCTGCTATTAACAAATCGACTGGTAAATTGTAGTCGTCGGGATAAGGAACTTCGACAAATTCTGCCTCTTGAATTTCTGCCAAAGTGCGGTATAAG
Organism: Microcoleus sp. F4-D5; assembly: GCF_036704885.1. Taxonomy (NCBI): domain Bacteria; kingdom Bacillati; phylum Cyanobacteriota; class Cyanophyceae; order Oscillatoriales; family Microcoleaceae; genus Microcoleus; species Microcoleus sp. F4-D5. The sequence continues at coordinate 29,902 of NZ_JAUBSX010000011.1, forward strand.
ACGTAGGTAGGAGCAGGACAAACAACTGGTTTACCGGCTTCGCCCACAGCGCGAACTATCAAGTTTAATAAATCGTCGCTGCCGTTACCTACAACAATCCAATCGTCAGGTACTCCTAACACTTTACTAGCAGCCATGCGAAAACTTTTGCCAGTTGGATCGGGATAGCGCCGCAGCATTTCTCCGTCTATTTCCTGAAGCACTTTTAAGGCTGTTGGAGAAGGCGGATAGGGATTTTCATTAGAATTTAGTTTAATAATTTTTGTGCCTAGCGGTGGCTGTTCCCCCGGCACATAGCCAGACATTTGGTGGATGGTTTTGCGAAAGTAATTCATCTATTATCTGCGTTTATCTGCGTTTATCTGCGTTTATCTGCGGTTAAAAAGATTATATCAAACAATTAGTGACTATCCGCGTTATACCCAAATCAAGTAACTTTTGCATATCTGCTCGATCGTCCACAGTCCAAGCCACAATGTCAACTCCCTGACTCCGGCTTTCTTGAATTAGTGCGGGGTTTTCCAGCAACACGCGATACTGACTGCTAATCAAATTATCCCCATGCGCCACAGCTTGAGCAAATTGAGTTTTGTATGCTTCTAGATTAGCAACAATGTGTCCGATCGCCAAATCGCCAGATAGCCGCCGCACTTGTTCCAGAAATCCATCGTTAAAGGACGTAATAACGCATTTATGCTGGATGTTTTCGCCCTTCAAAGTGTTGACAAAATCCGCGATATCTGCATCAGACCACTCGCAGTGAGGCTTGACATCAAAGTAAAGAAATTTGTCAACATTTTTGAGGATAGCTAATGATTCTTTTAAAGTAGGAATTTTTTGTTGTGAAAATTCATCGCTAAACCATTTTCCCGCATTAAGTGTCTGCAATTCAGACAGGCTTGTTTCCCTCACTTTGCCAGCAACTCCAGTGATTCTATCTAATGTGGCGTCGTGAAAAATCACTGGTACGTTGTCGGCGGATAGCTGGATGTCAAATTCGATCGAATCAGCTCCACGGGCGATCGCCAGTTCAAAAGCTGCTAAAGTATTCTCGGGGGCGATCGCCGAAAATCCCCGATGTGCGATAATTTCTACATTCACTGTCTTGTACCCTCTAAAAAATCTGCCACAGTTTGATTAAAAGTTTCCGGTTCAGTCAAAAAAGACCAGTGATTCCCCGGTACTTTTGCAACAGTAAGATTTTTCAAGTATCTATTGTATGGCTGCATTTGCCAATCCATGCGATTTACGCCTTTTTCCGGCTGTACAAACAAAGTCTGGATCTCAATATTTTCAGTTAAACCGGCTACTTTCATCACTTCTGCAAATATCTGATTTCTGGCTGCAATCGCAAATTTACTGCCCCAAGTTCCATCTGATTTTTGTTCGATTTGCTGTTGGAATACCCTTTGCTGCACGTCACTCCAATCTGCGTATTCTCCCGATTGTTTTGCTGCTGCTTCTGCTTGGGATAAAGTCGCAAACGGGCCCACACATTTGAGACAGTCTAATCTTCGGTAAACAATTGGCAGGGTGAGTTTAAGCGCGGCGGGCAGTTTGGTGATGAAGATGGGGTCTACTAAAATCATACTGCAAAAGCGATCGGGATTTTGCCTCGCCCAAATCGGTGCTAGTTTTCCCGTCCAAGAATGTCCTAAAATGTGGGCGTCAGGCCAGTTGAGATGTGCCATCAAAGCTTCTAAATCTGCGATCGCACTTTTAAAAGTATAGCCTGTTTTCGGTTTGCTACTCTCTCCGTGACCGCGCATATCTGGCGCTACAATATGATAGCGGTTGGACAAGTAATTGCCGAAGCTAGTCCAGACACACGCACTATCTGCTAAACCGTGCAGCAGCAGTAAACGCGGAACTTTTTCTTTGCCTGTTTCTGGCTGCCATTCTAGGTAAGAAAGTTCGATGTCTGGTAATTGCAAAGTCTTGCGAGTTGGCATGATTAGGGTGTTTTCTAGGTGGATAAATGTGTTTAAGTTTTTTATGAACACGCTTTCCGGCCTGTTCCACAAAGAGGGTGTTTTCTAGGTGGATAAATGTGATTTAACTTTTTTATAAACAGGCTTTCCGGCCTGTTCCACAAAGAGTGAATTTTATTGTACGGTTTTCCTCAACAGGCTTTCCGGCATTTTTCACAAAGAATAAATCTTCTTGTGGGTGGGCTTCTAGCCCGCCCTTCTGACTTAACCTTTGCCCTTCAAACTCAACAAGATAAACTGAGTTTTCTGCGCTTCATCAAAATTGTCATCGCTGACCAAAACTAGACTATGGCTGCCATCTGGCAAGCGCGGGCCGAGGGTCATCCCCTCTAAATTGTACAGCGGAATTCCGAGTTCGCTCAAGTCTAGCAGCAACTTTTTCTTAACAGGTTCGACCGTTGGTAATTGCCCTTTAAAACTCTGAATTCTAGAAGTGTCTGTAGCCGCCCCAAACGCTACTTGATAAATCCTAGCGCTGTATCCCGACAGCCCAAAAGAACGTTCTAAACTCAGAATCTGACCGCCGCCGACAGTGACTAATTCTGTTAAACCGTTCAAAATAGTCAGGGGAACTTGGTCGAGCTTGTAAAGATTTTCTGAAACTAATTGCGGCTTTTTATCGACGATGATATAATGTAAAACACGGAGTTTGCTTGCCTGTTCGGGGTCTAAATCTTGCATTAACGGCGCTTCCGTAGCTGCGAACAAACGAAACGGATCTAGACCGCCCGGACTAAAGGTTTCTGGGTCGATGGTTAAAGATTCAAAACCTAAATTGTCCACCACTCCTTGCTGCTGTTTTTCATCGCTGGTATCGGGAATATAGCGCTTTGGAATCGGCAAATTTCCCCGCATTTGCCCTGTTTTGAGGTCAAATTCTCCGATAAAAGGAGGGATGCCAACATGAGTAACGCCTTCGCTGGCGACAAATACTGAGTTGCGGGGAGAAAGGGCGATGCCTTCGGGATTGATGGAACCCCAAGAGAAGGTTTCACCGTCTGCTTGTTTGAGGGATGTAACGCCTTCAACGGTAACTTTTTTCAGGCGAATATTTGCTGGGTCGCTTGATGTGAGGTCTAGTCGCAGACTGTAAAATCTCGCTTCTCCGTTTTCGCTGGGGTCGTCGGAAAGAGCGTAAAAGCGATAAGCTTTGGAAGTGGCTGCACTAATACCTTTGGGGTCGTAGGTAATTCCTGACAAACCGCCGACTGGTACTCCTTCAAAATTCATTTTTGGCAATTGGTACTCGCCCAAAAATTCTAGGGACATTTCTGGAAAAGAGCGGTCTCTAGCAACTGCGGGAGGGGGGGCGCAAGCCGTGCAAACAGTTAACAGAATTAGGGCTAGACTGAATAAGCGTAAAATACGTTGGCGAAGCCCTCGAAGAGGATCGCCCAGCGTCTTCAAATGCCAAGAATTGCTCAGTGCGGTGACATTTATTTTGCTGCTCTTGTTGAACTGTTTGCTTTTGTGCCATCTTTGTAACATAATTTATACCGTTTTGTAGATATGCAAAATTTGATGTTTCGAGAAGGAATGCCGAATCGCGGCAACCAAATTTTGAGAATGAGAAGTTCTGTGCCAATTGGGTGCTTGCTTTTTTTGTGGCTGTGTGCTGGTTCTATTGCTAGCGCCCAAACTAATCCACCAGGCCTCGATCAATTTTCTCCTAATCCTCTAGAAATTACCACACCCGATCCCCTAGCTCCCGCTACTGAATCTTTGAGCAGCACTCAGCGGGAGGAACTGACAGCGGCTTTGGAGGAGTTAAACTTAGAAGCAGCGGCTAAACTGGAAGCTGGAGATGGGGTTGGTGCTTTTGATATTTGGTTCCGAGAATTGCGGCTGCGGAGGTATCTGGGCCCGGCGGCGGAAATTGCTGCTTTGAGTCGGGTGGGAAGTGTTGCTTGGAGTAACGGTAAAAACCTGGAATTACAGCTTATTACTAAACGGTTGCAAGCAATTCAAAAACAAGTCAAATCCCAAGTACCACTTAATACTGAGTTGCTCCCCGCCTTCGCTGCGGCTTTTCAGCAGGTGCGCGCTAAAGGCCCGACTGTAGAAGTTTACCAAGAAATTCTCGAAAACGCGCGCCAAAACCAAGATATATTGGCTGAAGGTCAGATTTTGAAGGCGATCGGGCTTATTCACATCAATTGGTTGAGTTACGATAAAGCTGCTCCCGTGTATGAGGAACTGGCTACTTTAATTCAGGAAAACCGCGATTTATTTGCTGCTAATTCTGCTGTGCAAAATTCTGCTGTTGTTGCGGGAAACGGTGCGCCGCCGCAACCTGTAACTCCTCCAACTGAGGTAGATACTCTGAGACAGTTGGCCTACGTTTACCAGCAGTCGAAACAACCCCTAAAGGCGATCGCAGCCAGGGAAAAGCTAGCATCAGTGTATGTCAACCTGCAAAACCCGAGCGCTATACCACCGCTCAAAATTGCGATCGCCAGCGATTACCAAACCATCGGTCAAATCAATTTAGCAGCTCAATACTATCAGGAAGCCTACAATTTAGCCGTCCCCATTCAACAGTATGCTCAAGCTAGCGAAGCTTTGGATAAATTAGCATTGCTTTACCGATCGCAAAAGCAGTGGGAGCCGACTTTGCGGATTTATCAAATGCAGTTGCTGTTAGAAGAGCGGGCTTACAATTTCTACGGATTGATGAATGCTTATGACAATATCGGTCAAGTTTATCAAGAGATGAAGGCTTACGATAAAGCTTTGGAATCCTATCAAAAAGGGTTGGACGTGGCTAAAAGATTGGGACACAGACAAGAGTATTTTGCTAAGAAAATTCAAAAAGTTAACAAGCAATTGCAAAGAACTTCGTAGTTGTCAGCAGCAATAATGACAAATTGCAATGCGAGTAATTTCAACTCAGTAAGGTGTGCAACGCACGCCTTACCAAACTACTTGTGACCGAGAATTTCTTCATGGTACCCGCCACGTGATTTATCCGTGGAATCAATCCAAAATCTCAAATTCTCAAGCCCCCGAATTTATCCGTCGGGTAAATCTAAAATCCAAAATCTAAAATCTAAAATCGAATGACTCGTAGGTTTCTCGCGAGATAGAGTAATATAGTACATCGGTTTCGTAATAACGAGCATTTTTTTCATATTTCATGCCAACTTTCTGTATCACCCGCTGGGAGGCGATATTTTCTGGACGGGCGATCGCAACTATTCTATCCAGATTTAATATTTTAAATCCATAGTTGAGACTAGCAAAAGATGCTTCTGTGACTAATCCTTGATTCCAGTAAATTTTGTCTAGCGCATAGCCCAGCTCAACTTCCGGTGTTTGGTCGAGAAAAGCAAGTCCGCAGCGACCAATCATTTTACGGTCTATTTTATGTACTAAAGCCCACATTCCGAAGTTGTTTTCTGCCCAACGTTTGAGCATATTATGAATGGCGATTTCTGTTTCTTCTCTAGTTTTAACTCCTCTCAAGTATTTCATTATTTCTTCATCGCTGTAAATGCGGTACAGATCGTCTAAGTCGTCTGGCGTAAATTGTCTCAGATACAATCGGGCTGTCTCTATTTCTCGCATGATTAATATAATTTTTACCCCTAGATTATGATACCAGTTTTGATAATTTTTGCTACAAACATTTTGGTTGGATTTCCTTCCTCCACTCAACTAAACTACTTTTGACTGGTAGATTTTTCGCGAGATTGAATAATATACTCGATCGGAATCCTGGAGGTTATGCTGGTATCTCATCCCCACTTTTTCCATTACCCGCCGCGAGGCTATGTTTTCGGTATCTGCAACAGCGACAATTTTTTCTAGTTTCAATACTTCAAATCCATACTTGAGGCTAGCCACTGCAACTTCCGATGCTAAACCTTTGCCCCAATACGCTTTTGCTAACACGTAACCGACTTCTACTTCAGGTGTTTCGCGTAATAAGCGAAGCCCCCCGTCGCCGATCAATTGGTTATTTTCTTTATTGACAACAGCCCACAAACCGAAAGCGTGTTTTTCCCAATCTGCGATTATCTGAAATAAATCTGCTGCTGTTTCTTCTCTATTTCTGACGCCTTCATTCAGATATTTCATCACTTCTGAATCGCTGTAGATGCGGTACAGGTCATCTAAGTCGTCTGGCGTAAATTGTCTCAGATACAATCGGGCTGTTTCTATTTCGTGCATAATTTATCAGCAAAAAGTCTAATACACTTTCCTTGGGGTAACGGTGAAATGTAGAATCAATCTCTTCAATGCAGTGAACTGCCTTTTGAAAACCAGCCTTTGATCCAGCAAATAAAACCAGTGGCGAACTCTATCTCTAAAGGCATAAAGTGGCAAGTAGCGGGTATCCGCTGTTGTAATAAATATGGGCGACAGAGTGCTGTCGGGAGCGATAATTTGCTGGAGCTGTAGAAGATTTCCTAATTTAACTGACTCTATTTGCTACAATTGTGATTTGGATATATTGTACAGCTTTTTTGCTCAAAGCTGAGCTAACCGATCTCGCCCGTCCGCCCTACAAGCCGCGCAGCGAAAAACAAGCTCGATATCCTCAGCAAAAGCCCCCAAATTTAGTAGCATAACAGCTTCTGCAATCTAAAATCTAAAATCTAAAATCTAAAATCGGATGACAACTTCCTCACCAGTAGCAGACACCAAAAACAAATCCGGCCAGGAAACAGACTGGCGGTTATTCATGAGGTTGGCATCTTACGCAACCCGCAGCAAACGCTTGCTGATTATTTCGATCGCACTATTAGTACCGCTAGCAGTCTCAGGAGCAATTCAACCCATTCTCATCGGACAGGCAATTTCGGTAATTCGCTCGGAACCTACCTACGAATTCTTGCGGGGATTGCCTTTATCTGCTGCATTGAATATTTTGGCTATTTTGCTCATGCTAACTATAACACTTAGATTGGCATTGCAATCAGTTCAAGGCTATTTAGTCACCAAAGTAGGGCAAATAATTACTACAGATATTAGAAATGATTTGTTCGCCCACGTCACATCGCTAGCAGTGAGATTTTTCGATCGCACTCCTGTCGGTAAATTGATGACTCGCCTCACCAGCGATGTGGAAGCTTTGGGAGAGGTTTTCTCTTCAGGGGCGATCGGCATTGTCAGCGATTTATTTTCAATTTTAGTAATTGCCATTTTCATGTTTACCCTGCAGTGGCAACTAGCTTTAATGTTGGTGCTGATGATGATACCAATTAGCGCAGTCATAATTTATTTCCAGAACCAATATCGCATAGCAAATTACAATACCCGAGAAGAACTTTCAGACCTTAACTCACAACTGCAAGAAAACTTGACTGGTATTGGCGTAGTGCAGCTATTCCGCCGCGAAAGATTCAACTCAGAATTGTTTCGCGTCACCAATAAACGGTACATTAAAGCCGTTGACACAACTATCTTTTATGACTCAGCCGTATCTGCAACTTTAGAATGGATTGCTTTAGTGGCAATCGCAGGGGTTTTGTGGATGGGCGGTCAAAGGGTTTTAGCCGGTAATCTTAACTTCGGTACTCTCTCTGCATTCATTTTATTTGCTCAGCGTCTCTTCGATCCGCTGCGGCAATTTGCTGAGAAATTCACTGCAATTCAAGCAGGATTTACCGCTGTCGAACGGATTAGCGATATTCTCAACGAACCGATCGAAATAAAAGATCCAACTAGCGGGAAGAAGGAAGAGGGAAGAGGGAAGAAGGAAGAAGGAAGAGGGAAGAGGGAAAAAGGAAGAAGGGCAGGTTATTCACCGCTGCTAATCACTGGACATCCAGAGGCAACGGCTTATAACTTGTCTCCGTTCGATCGAGAATTGGCAGATAATCATCAAAATCCAGCAAGTTCAGAATATCGTTTATTGCCTAACAATCCCCAATCGCGCCCCGACAACCCCACCTTGCTAAGGGGGGGAGAAAATGCCAAATCGCAGAATTATGAATCGGGAGAAATCCAATTTGACAACGTGTGGTTTGCTTACAAAGAAGACGAATATGTCCTGCAAAACCTCAATTTCACCATCAAATCCGGCGAAAAAGTAGCATTAGTCGGCCCTACCGGTGCGGGCAAAAGTTCGATTATCCGTCTCCTGTGTCGCCTTTACGAACCTAGTAAAGGGCGGATTCTGGTTAATCATGTGGATATTCGGGATTTGCCTCAGGCAGAGTTACGCCGGCACATAGGCGTGATTATTCAAGATGGCTTTCTATTTGCTGGTGACGTGAAGAGCAATATCAGCCTGGGAGAAAATTACTCGATTGAGGAAATTCAAGCAGCAGCAGAAAAGACAAATGTTGCCCGTTTAATCGAACAGTTGCCTCAAGGTTACGACACGCAATTGCGGGAACGGGGAACCAATCTTTCGGGGGGACAAAAGCAATTATTAGCGTTTGCTCGCGCCGCCATTCGCAATCCCAGTATTTTAGTTCTAGACGAGGCAACTGCTAGTTTGGATGTGGGGACGGAAGCTTTAATTCAAGAAGCTCTAGAGCGTTTGATGGCCGACAGAACGGCTATAATTATTGCTCACAGGCTCTCGACTATCCGCAATGTAGATCGTATTTTAGTACTCAAACGCGGGCAGTTAGTAGAGTCTGGCAGCCACGAAGAATTGTTGCAGCAAGAAGGTTTATATGCCAGTTTGTACAAGCTGCAAATGCTGGGAAGTTAATATCTGAAGGAAGAGGAAAAATTATCGGAATACCCAGATACCCGACTTCTTGAATAAGTCGGGTATCTAAAAAAATCTAAAATCTAAAATCGCCAATCTAAAATCGGATCACTTGCCCGAAATCATTTTCCCTAGGGTTTCCGGCAGGTGAATTATGTGTTGGAAAAGCTGGTTGGGCCCGATGCCAAACAATAACTGCATTGCCAGCACAATTGCTGCTAAAGCAATCGCTGTCCCGATGCTTGCTTTCAACACTTTAAAAGCCCAATTAAACACCAGCCAAGATACAAGTAACGAAGCAATTAAGATAATTAATTCTATTGGCATATAACATTTTTAACTCTATTTTAACTCTACATAACTTACGCATCAATACCAAAAAAACCGACTTGTTTATCTGTGTTAAAGGCTCAAATGCAGTATTTCGGTAAAAACCCGGTTTCTGCGTCCAAGACTACTGTACTTATTACTTTAAGCAATACTGCCGCGTTTCCGTGTTTCCTTATAAGAAATTCCGACATTCTTTAAGCCGGCTTTAATCATTTGCTGCTCTAACAAAGCGAAAAAGCGACTTCGATCGCCCCCCGTGACTACCGCTTGATTGTGAGCTTCTGCTAGCGTCACCGGATAGCCGCCGCCTTTGTGTACCTGAGCCAGCATCATTCCCAATGCTAAATCTAGCTGTGCTGGATCTTGTGCTACCCATTCCGGCACTTCTATTCTAGCAATTTCTGTGCCGACGTGAACGTAACAGAAACAGACGGAATTAAGACCGTACAAATCTAAAATTCGAGCTTGGGATTTCCACAAAGGGCTTCTTTGTCCGGGCGACAGGATTGTTGCCCACAAGATGGCATCCCGCAGAGGTTCAAATTGTTGACAAGGTGCTTTTTCGGCGAAAGAAATGGTGGCGGAAAATCCGACGTTCGGGCAGTTTGTCATGCAGTCTGGTACTTCGTGGGTGCAAGCTTCAAACCGCAAAAAAGATAAGCTTTCGCTGCTGCGAGAAGCGCTTAAGTATCCTAACAGCGGAATTCCTGCTAAACGCAACTTGTCCCAAGCTTCTAAAATTGGCAGCAAAATTCGATCGCGCGCTTCGGTGGGTAACTGTTCCAAAAACCAATAAATCAGGGAACCGTCTACCATTGCTAAAGCTGGCGCGGGCAATTTATTGTCGTTAACTTTTGCCCAATTGCAGCCCATTTCTGCTAAGGCAATTGCTTCGGAAACTGCTCGCCGATATCCCATCCATTCTTCGGTTCTAATTCCCCACTGCCGCGAACCGTACAAATCTTCGGGTTTGTAGAAAACCTCGGGCACGCTGTCTAAAACTGGGTGGCGGCTTTGTCCGTAGTGCAGCATGACTGTGCCGACGTTTAGCAGGTAGCAGTAGGCTATTTCGTGATGGTTGGGGGAAATTTGCGATCCGTCTGTGGCAAAGACTGTGTGAGCTGCGGGGGGTGCGGTGATGTAGGTGCGATCGTCTAAGGGCTCGATCGGCGTGGCAGCATTGAATAAAGTGCGATCGCGCCAATTCTCTTGCAATTCCACCAATTTTGCCTGTTCCCCTGCCGCCTTCAACAGCAAATTCTGAGCCACTTCCAAACGCTGGCGAGCCGCCTGAGCTTCCACATTCAAATGTTGGCTCATTCCCTGCATTGCCTTGGCTGCTTTAGTTAAATCGAGCATTGGTTTTAAGTCTCAATATTAGAAAGCTTTCCATCTGAGAAATTATCAAAACACTTTTCAAATTTTGGGTTCAGAAACTTGCTTTTTTTGTCATAAACTGGGTTTGATAAACTAAAATACTTCGTTGCATCCCGAACAAACTATAAAAAAACTGGTTTCTCAGGTCAATAGTACCTCCAAGACTGTATAAAAAAATCAATTTTTTTTTTCGATATCCTTGCTTGTTTCGGCAATTCCTGTTATTATATATCTTATAATGGGATGGTTGCAAAAATATTATTTTTGCAACCATCCCATTATATTAATATACCATGCCACCGCCTCAAAAGTCAACAAAAAAGATGTAAAATTTTGTGATTTTTTTGACTCTGAAAAGTGAAAAAAATCCCACCTGCCAACAAATTTAACATCAACATTCGCTCGGCAGCCAATCGGCAAAATCTCCGGCAAACTGCGACAGAGAAAGCAATTGAACGGGTGGAGTTTGAGCTACCGATTCTCGTTCTGCCAAAGTATTGTAACCCCAATCAGCCAAAAATAACCTCACCTGAGATAAATCCGGCTGCTGCTTCACCGACAGCAAAGTTTTTAACCGGTCTTCTACAAACCAAATAGTCGAATCTTTGCCCGCCGCTGCCAAAAATTCCCGCAAAATTTGGTGCTTCGGCTTGTTGTATTCCTTGCCAAAAATAAAGTCTGACGGCATTTGTACGCTTGCTAGCTGCAAAAGTTCCCGCACAAAACGACCTTCCTTTGTAGTGACGATCGCCACTTTCACTCCCCTCTCCTGCAAGGAGTGCAAGCGATCGGCTACCCCTGGATAAAAGCGGTGCAAAGACAGCCACCCAGCTAAATCCTCAGCAATCCAATTATCGCGCAATCCGTCTAACATAGCGCCGACAGACTGCGCTTTCAAATTATTTTCGGTCAATAAATGCGGTACTATATGCGGCCACTCTAACAAAATTTGTTCTTCCGTAATTCCTGTCAGCAGTGCGCGGATCAGCAGCGGCATTTCCCAACCAGTTTCGATGGCGGGCCGCACTCGGTAAAAACTCAAAGCTAAATCTGGATCGGGCACTGTTTCGACTGGTTTCCAGATTTGACAGTAGGTACGCCAAGCTGTTTGGAAATATTCGATTAGTCCGTCACAAATCACACCGTCAAAATCAAGAGCTAGAATTGTCGGAAAGTTATTAGCCATCAATCGATTTTAGATTTTAGATTTTAGATTTTAGATTTGGGATTGAAGAATTGAACAATTGGAGAATTGAACAAAGCGAGATCGCTGATGAATCCTGGAACTTTTTAATCGATTTTCGATTTTCGATTTGGATTGAACAATTGAACAATTGGAGAATTGAACAAAGCGAGATCGCTGATAAATCCTGGGACTTTTTAATCGATTTTCGATTTTCGATTTGGGATTGAACAATTGAACAATTGGAGCCTCGATCGAAGCGAGATCACTGATGAATTCGGGGACTTGTTATCGGAGACTATGTTTTTTATTTCTGCACCTCTAAATTCGGGGCTTGTACCCTGGCTGCTTTCGGTTACTGCATTGAAGAATTGAATAATTGACTGTGCAAACACTCAGCATTGATTGGTCAAGAGTCGTTATTAAAAAGACTGAACTAGGGGTTGAGTAGCAATCGATTCTAGTCCTTGAGACTCCAACAATTTCGTCCACTCTGCCCTCAGCCGCGAATCATCGGGTGCGAGGCTGCGCATTTGGGCAAGAGTAGCAATAGTTTCGTACCAAATCCCATTTTCAGCATAAGCGATCGCCTTAGCCATAGGGTCGGGATTTGCCAAATCGCTTTTGAGAGTTGGCTGCGGTTCTATTCGCTGCATCCATCCTTTAACAATATAATCTCCCGAACGCTCCAGAGGATCGCAGGCTAGTGCAAACGACCACACATATCGCTTACCAACCTCAATATTTTTTGTCTTGTCTTTCTCAGAAAGGCTAACTCCAACAATTCCGGCTTTGTCATTTTTGATAGTAGTTTCGTAAACTACTTCGGATTCATCCTCGTTTAGCAAAATAAACTCTACTTGAGCCGCCGGTTGAGAAACATATACAAAAAATGTTGGCGACTCTGTTAGCGTTAAACCAATATTGCTTTCAGGTATTAAGGGAGTAATGGATAAACCTTTGCGTAACTGACAGCCTCGATGAGTCCCCCCTTGCCGGTTGTCGGGGGCTGTGACATCTGGGGGTTTGAAATTAACATTCTGACTCAGCAGAATGGGTACAGGTACAGCCTGCATCGGTGCAAGCAAACTGGGGAGAGTAACTGCGATCGCCAATACAGCCATCGCCAGTGCAGTAAAATGTAGAAAACGTTTCATTTTTTTACCAATTTGTGAGATATTATATATCGCATTTGCACTGTTAACCCGGAGTTTAGACCCCGGGGCGATCGGGTAAATTTTTCAAATTTTACATCGCAATCTGAAGACCGAAAAAAACTTCAAGAAATACCGAGATTTAAAGAGGGCCAACCAGCGGTTTAGTTGCAACTGATTCCAGTCCTTGGGACTGCAATAATTGGGTCCACTTGGCTGTCAGCATCGCATCCCCCGGTGTCTGGCGTCGCATTTGGGCTAAAGTAGCGATAGTTTCGTACCAAATCCCATTTTTAGCGTAAACGTTGAGCCTAGTCATCGGGTCGGGATTTGCCAAATCACTCTTGAGAGTTGCCTGCGGTTCAATTCGCTGCACGAACCCTTTAACAACTAAATCTGCCGATCGGTCTTCGGGGTCGCAAACCATCGAAAACGACCACACGTATCGCTTACCAACTTCAAGGGATTTGTTGTTAGCCGTAGCAGGAATGCTAACTCCAACAATCCCGGATTTGTCAAGTTTAAATGTTTTTTCGTAGACCACTTTGTCTTCGTTGTCGTTGAGTACAGTAAACTCTATTTCTGCTGAAGTTTGAGGAACATAGACAAAAATTGTGGGAGACTCTGTTAGGGTTAAACCGATATTAGTTGGAGGCACTAAAGGAGTAATAGATAAACCCGCCGGACAAAGCTTGCTGCCGCGATGTGTCCCTCCTTGTCGGCTGCCGGGGGCTGTGACATCGGGAGGCTTGAAATTAACATTTTGACTCAGCAAAATCGCCTGGGATTGTACCCGCATCGGTGCAAGTGAACTGGTGACGGTAGCTGCGATCGCAGATAAGGCGACCGCAAGTGTAGCCCGATGTAGAAAACGTTTCATTTTGTTGTACCTTTCACTATAATATTGCAAACACAGGCATTCGCTGATGCCGACAAATATTTTTGAGCAGCTAGTCGAAGGCACAGATACACAATTTGAACCTTGACATATCATCAATAACATTAATCAATTCGATCGGCAAGTGGATTCTCCGTCCGAAAAATCAGGTTCCCTAGGTCGCGAGTATAATTGCATACAGTTGAGCGCGGCCAACTGTAAAATTTTGTTACAAAGCGGTCGGAGTTTCTCGGTGTTCTAAGATGGATGAAGTCTCCGGCAGGCGGCAAAGGCGAAACAACTGCTGTTCCAGAAACAAATCAAACTTTTATGCTGGGATAATGAGTAAAATATCTAACAAAATTCGATCGGCAACGGCTCAATTGAGTCAAATGTATAAACCATCACTAGCATTTGCTAGGTCTGTATTAATTGCCAGCGCGGCAGTAACATTGTCCTTGATGGGGGCCAGACAACTAGGAATACTCGAACCAGTAGAATTAAGCGCTTACGATCAAATGCTGAGGTGGCGTTCCGACGAAAAGCCAGACTCGCGCTTGCTAGTAGTGGGGATTACCGAAGCAGACATTCAGAAACTGAATCAGTGGCCGATATCCGATCGCAAAATAGCTGAAATATTACAAAAACTGGAAAAAATGCAGCCTGCTGTCATCGGTTTAGATGTACTGCGAGACGTACCTTTAGGAGACGGCCGCCAGGAATTAACTAAAGTTTTACAAAAAAACGATCGAATTATTGGAGTATGTTTAGTCACCGACGGAAGCCCCGACAATCCCGGTTCTCCGCCTCCGCCGGGAATGCCAGAAAACCGAGTGGGATTTGCTGATTTCGGAGTCGATCCGGGTGGCATACTCCGCAGGGCTTTATTATTTATGAAACCGCCAACAATTAAAGGCAATTCCTCGGTTCAAAAACATCTTTGCAATGACAGTTCTCAAGTTTTATTTTCATTCAACCTCCAGCTAGCACTCCGCTACCTGCAAGGACAAAAAATCTCTCCCAAACTGGCAGCAGATCAGTCTTTATGGCTGGGAAAAACCAACTTAAAAAAATTAGAAAGCAATGACGGAGGATACAGAAATGCCGATGCCAGAGGATATCAAATACTAATTAATTATCGTTCGAGACAGCAGGTGGCAAATCAAGTCAGAATTACGGACGTTTTAGAAGGGAAAGTTGACCCTAATTTAGTTAAAGATAAAATAGTGCTCATCGGTTATACCACAGAAACCGTTAAAGATTTATTTTATACTCCTTACAGTGCGCGAAAGCAAAGCAACCAATTCATGCCGGGGATCGTGGCACACGGACAAGTAGTCAGCCAAATTTTGAGTGCAGTTTTAGACAACAGACCGATGTTTTGGTTTTGGCCGGAATGGGCAGAAATCCTGTGGATTTCGGGATGGTCAATTTTGGGAGGAACCTTGGCATCGCGGATGGCTCACCCTGTGCGCTTGGCGCTGACATTCGGGGCAATACTGTCCGGATGCTGCGCGATCGGCTTTGGGATTTTTCTGTTGGGAGGGTGGGTGCCTGTGGCAGCGCCAGCCTTAGCATTAATCTTAACTGGCGGTAGCATTGTATCAGCAGACAGATTTAATAAAGCCGGATACGGGAAAGCAATTAGCGATCGAGTAAAACAAGTCTTCAAAATCGAAATAGACCAAGCCAAAAAAGAACAGCAAGTCGCAGAAATCACAGAATCGGATTTCTTTAAAGAATTGCAGCAAAAGAAAGATAAACTGAGGATTAGCAAAAAAGAAAGCTCTGAAAAAGCACCTTCCGATCCCCAAGAAATAACTCCTAGTAGCGCAGAGCTTCCCAAGGCCGAAAGTCAGACAGACGAATATTTAAATCAGTTGCAAGAAAAAGCCACACAGCAAAAGCAGCGCGCCGCCGCAACTGAATCGGAAAACAGCTCAAAAACGGGCGCGTCCGATGTCGGCGGCGGTGCTAGTTCAGCGGAAACCAAACCCGATGACGAGTTCAGCGATTTGCAAGCCAAAGCCAAACAGATGCGGGAGCGCAGGGGCGCCCAAAAGATGATAAAAGATGAAAAAATTGATAGTTTAACAGATAAGGAGGATTTGGGGGGCAAGGAAGAATGACCGGAAATAATGGGATACAAGCCTCGCACTTCAGGGCGACTTTTCTTTTGGTTTGAGTTTTTGGATATATTGTCTCACTACTTCAGCGGTAGTTATTTGTTTGCTCTCGGCATAAGCTTGGAGCCAGCCTAGTTCCTCATCTGTAAGCCTTACTTTAAAAGTGTTTTGTCTTGCCATTCGCGTCCGTAATAGGATACTATACTATGATGAAAGCACGTTATCGTTTTCGCGTCTACCCCACACCCTCGCAGCAGTTGGCACTCGCTAAACTGTTCGGGTGTGTGCGTGTGGTGTGGAATGATGCACTGGCTCACTGCAATGCTGAATATCGGGCAGGAGGTAAGAAACCGAGCAATGCTGCATTACAGAAGCAATTTATAACCCAAGCCAAAAAGGTAGCAGAAAGAGAATGGTTAACGGAGGTTTCTAACGTACCTCTGCAACAATCGCTCAATGATTTAGAACAGGCGTACCAAAACTTCTTTAAATCATGTAAGGGAGAGCGTAAGGGAAAAGCTGTTAAGCCACCACGGTTTAAGAAGCGTCGGGCTGCACAGTCTGCACGGTTTACTACCTTTGGTTTCAAGCTGCAAAATGATTCTCTCTATATTGCCAAGATAGGCAACTTAGATGTAGTCTGGTCGCGTCCTCTCCCGTCTGAGCTTAGCTCGGTAACAGTGATTAGAGACGCAGCCCACCGCTATTTTGTCAGCTTCGTCGTGGAGATTGGGCCAGAAACTTTACCACCTACTGAAAACAGCGTGGGCGTTGATTTGGGCATAGCCACCTTTGCCACATTAAGCACTGGTGAAAAAGTAGATGCACTCCTGCCACTGAAAAAGCGTATTCAGCGTGTGAGGCGATTAGATAAAAACCTAGCCAGAAAGCAGCGAGGCTCTAAGCGGTACGAGAAGGCACAGCGACGGAGAGCTAGACTGTACGCCAAGCTTAAGGATACAAGAACAGACTTTCTGCATAAGTTATCAACCAGATTAATCGACGAAAACCAAGCGGTAATTCTGGAAGATTTAAATGTCGCAGGCATGGTCAAGAACCGTAAGTTATCCCGTGCAATCAGCGATTTAGGGTGGCGACATTTCAGAACATTTCTAGAAGGAAAAGCCCAAAAGTATGGGCGTGAATTTCGCATCATTAGTAGATGGGAACCTACCAGCCAGCGTTTCTCGTGTTGTAACGAGATTGGTGGCAAGAAGGAGCTATCTATTCGTGAGTGGACTTGTCTATTCTGTGGATCGAGCCACGACCGCGATATCAATGCAGAGGTAAATATTAAAGTCGCCGGAGGGCATTCGGAGACTCAAAACGGATTGCAGAGGAAGCGTAAGACTAGCGCAAAGTTAGCGGCATCCGTTGAAGCGTCAACCCGCCCGGAGTTCATTCAACTCAGTTTGTTTGACCTGTCGGGAATCACTGCACCTGATAGTCGGTGAGGATGTCAAAGACAACTCGACTGCATCATCGAGAATTGCATCATAATGGGTTCTCGCCGTTTCTTACGCTCATACGCAGATCATGTCCAAAATCATCTCTGTCCACTCTTACCGGGGCGGAACTGGCAAATCGAACACGACAGCAAACCTGGCATCTATTCTCGCTCGCGGCGGAAATCGGGTCGCCATTGTGGACACAGACATTCAATCACCGGGGATTCACGTGCTGTTCGGTTTCAGCGAGAGCAACATGGATCGCTGCCTGAACGATTACCTGTGGGGCCGGTGTCCGATCGCGGATACGGCCTACAATGTGAGTTCGCTGTTGCCAAAATTAGCCAGTAACGGCAACCTCTACCTGATTCCTTCGAGCATTAAAGCAGGGGAGATAGCGCGAGTTTTGCGGGAAGGCTACGATGTGGGACTGCTTACCGACGGCTTTCAAGAACTGATCGAGGTTTTGAACTTAGACTACCTATTTATAGACACGCACCCGGGGCTCAACGAAGAAACCCTCCTCAGCATCACTATTTCCGACATCCTGCTGCTGATTCTGCGTCCGGATCAGCAAGATTTTCAGGGAACGGCTGTCACGGTAGATGTTGCCCGCAAATTAGAAGTTCCCAAGATTTTGATGACGATCAATAAAGCCCCAGAATCCCTTGATTTCGAGGATTTGAAGCAGCAAGTAGAGAGTATTTACAACATCCCAGTGGCAGGGGTACTGCCCCACAGCGACCAGATGATGCTGCTCGCCAGCAAGGGAGTGTTTGCGCTGCACTTCCCCAACGACCCTCTAACTAAGGTTGTGGAAGGGATTGCGAAACAGATTGTGGGATAATTGGTGCAGCGAATGCCGAGCTCCCGCCCAGGAGTTTTGCTTTCGCTCTCATCTTGCGGAGCGATGTCCTCCTGCGTATCCGGCTGCTAGTGACCCAGGAACTTTTAAAGCCGACAATATTTGGTTAAAGACTCAGGAGAATGGTGACAAAATGAGATACAAATAGATTATGAGAATTTGTTAAAAAACTTTAGGAGGAGAACTCATGGATTTTGACTTCCGCATACTAATAGTATTGCTGCCCGTCTTGTTGGCGGGCGGCTGGGCTGCTTACAACATCGGCAGTATAGCTCTCAAACAAGTGCAGAAATTGTTGAACAAGCAAGCTTAAACTCAGCCTCTTTTCAGGTAATTCCGCAGCCGACTGTTTTTTGAGATACAAAAACAGCCGGCTGATTTGTGCATTGGCTCTACTTAAGCGATGGCTGATTTGTGGCGGGCAATTTACTACTGCAGAGAGATAGGGCGAAAACGAAAAAAACGTTATCTTCAAAACTTAGCCAGAAACCAGGTGCGATCGACCAAAATACTTTGTGGCAGCAGAGGAGCTTGAGTAAAAAAACCTAGTTGCGAAACCAGGGCGATCGCATAACTTCGGATCTTGATGTTTTCCTCAAAAATATTTGGCAAGCACGTTCCCGCAGAAAATATGAGACAATCACAAAAGTATTTGCCCTGACAATCGCCCTAAAAACTGCGAAGTTTAAGTGATAGGGAATATCGGTCAAATTGTCAATGTTTAAATCCTATATCTTTAGATAGATTATGCTTTTTCCCAGATCGAGCGGCATTCTACTCCACCCCACATCCTTTCCCAGTCGATTTGGCATTGGGGACATGGGAATAGAAGCATATCGCTTTATTGACTTTTTAGTAGAGAGCGACCAGCAATACTGGCAGATACTGCCGCTGGGCCCGACAGGATACGGCAATTCTCCTTATTCATGCTATTCAGCAATGGCGGGAAATCCGCTGCTGATCGACCCAGAACTGCTGCGGGACGAGGAATTGCTCGCAGATGAAGACTTCGCTAATTTGCCAGAATTTCCGCTGGATTATGTAGACTTCGATCGGGCGATCGCCCTGAAAGTGCCTTTGCTCAAAAAAGCTTGCGAAAACTTCCAAGCCAAAGCATCTCCTATCCAGCAAAAAGAATTCTCAGCTTTTTGCGAAAGCAAAGAGAATTGGCTGGAAGATTACGCCTTATTTATGGCACTAAAAGATAACTTTGGCGGTGTTAGCTGGAACAATTGGGAACCAGAAATTGCCCGTCGAAAACCCGAGTCGGTAGAGAAGTGGCGCCAGCAGCTAAATGCTGAGATTTATTACTACAAATACGTTCAGTTTGAGTTTTTTCGCCAGTGGACGGAGTTGAAACGCTATGCTAACCTGCGGGACATTAAAATTATTGGCGACATTCCGATTTATGTAGCTCACGACAGCGCGGATGTGTGGTCTCATCCAGAAACATTCTGCTTGGATGAAGCCACCGGAGAAGCAGCTTTAATGGCAGGAGTTCCCCCAGATTACTTCAGCAATACAGGTCAATTGTGGGGCAACCCCGTATACAATTGGGAGAAGTTGAAAGCAAATAATTTCGAGTGGTGGGTGGAGCGTTTTGAAGCGATTTTCGCTTATGTAGACGTGACTCGGATCGACCACTTTCGAGGGTTTGAGGCTTACTGGGCGGTGAAGCGCGGACAAGAAACTGCGATCGAGGGAGAGTGGATTAAAGCGCCGGGAACAGCTTTGTTGGATCTAATTAACGAGAAGTTTGGCAACTTGCCGATTATTGCTGAAGATTTAGGAGTAATTACTCCTGAAGTGGAAGCTTTGCGCGATCGATACGAGTTTCCAGGAATGAAGATTTTGCAGTTTGCTTTCGGCGCGGGCCCTGGCGATCCTTTTTTGCCTTTCAACTACGATCGCAACTGCGTAGTTTACACCGGCACCCACGACAACGACACGACTGTCGGCTGGTTTAATCAACTGCAAAACTACGAAAGAGATGAGGTTTTACGTTATTTGGGCTGCATCGATCCCCAAGGAATTCACTGGTCTTTAATCCGCATGGGTTGGATGTCTATTGCTAATATGGCAATTGTGCCGTATCAAGATTTGTTGGGTTTGGGTACGGACGCGCGGATGAATTTTCCGGGGAAACCAGAAGGAAATTGGGGATGGCGGTATCGGCCCGAAGCTTTGAATTGGGAAGTGGGCGATCGCCTCAAAACCATGACTTACATCTCCGGCCGCGCTCCCAATAAAAATTGATTGTCGGTAAGGGGTAGTTGGTAGTGGGTAATTGGTAATTGTTAATGGGTAATATCAAATCTGTTAGCATCGAAATTATTCCTATCTCTATTCTTTTCATCGGCGTAAATGTGCGTCAATCTCTTATCATCTGCGGTTCAGCTTTTTTGACCGCAGATGAGGGCAGATAAACACAGATTAACGCAGATGAATTCTCTTGATTCCGGTTGTACGGTCGGGAATTGTTGACGGTTGACTGGATTTGACTATTCCGATGCAACCGGGTTTGATAGAATGGGTAATTCGTAATTGGTAATGAGTCCATCAAGACGGATATTCTAATTAAAAGCCGTGGACTGCCAGCCATTACCTATTCCCGATTACCCATTAACAATTACAAATTAACACTTACCCTTCATTTTTGGGCGGTGTTGCAGGCTTGAGGTCGTCTGCTTTAAAAACTACTTCTTTGACGACTCCAGGAACTCCGAGTTGTTCGGCTTGTCCGTTATTGACGGCAACCATTACTCCGCCGGCGTTACCTGCTACCACTACCAATTGCTTTTGAGCCCCCCAGGTGCGAACAGTCCCGGTCGGCAAAGTTCCCTCAAACTCTGTTTTACCATCGACTTCAACCTGCATCCACGATTCTGCTTTAAAAGTGACGCTAACCATCACTGGTTTATTGCCAGATTTATTTAAACTTTGACCTGTTCTTACTGCTTCGACAGTCTCGTAACTATCCGGTTTCTGATTTTGTGAGGCTCTCGATGCCTCAGCAGCTAAACGGGCTTGTTCTTGCTGCCCAAGCGCTAGTTCTTCGGCTCCCGCACCGTTTTTTGCGGTAACAGAACCGCTCATCAACTGAGATAAGACATTGACCGAACAGATAATTAGAAATGTGTAAAAGAGGTAGAGGTGCATCGGGCGCAACTGAGGCCCATCTTGCCAGGATAGCTTCGTTCTCGATCGGGGCGGCGGTTCGATCGGGAAAAAGTCGGCAAACTGATTTCCGTCCAAACCCATTGCTTCAGCGTAGCGCTTGATCAAACCCTGAGTGTAGACTGGTTCGGGAAGTTGGTCGAGTTGACCGTCCTCGATTGCTTGCAGCAGATTCCGCCGAATCATTGTTACCACGGCTACTTTGTCCAAACAAATCGACTGCTGTTCTCGGTACTGGCGGAGTTGAGATCCTATTTCCGCTAGCTTCTTTTGAGCTGGTTCTGGCTCTTGGGAGTGCAGTTTCTGCTTAGTTGTTTTGAAAAATAAAAACAATAAATTCTTTGTCATATGCTGTGCTCCGGGGAATTTACTGGCACGCTTATTGATGTTAGGTTGACTAGATTCCATAAATAAATAATTTCCGCATCTTCTAGGGGTCGGCAGCAGCCTGGTGGCAATATTGGCGAACCGGGCCGCTGCAGTTGAATCGGGCCGATGGCTGTACGGTGCAGGCGCACCACGGGATATCCCAACTGTTCGGCAGTTCGCCGAATCTGTCGGTTTCTGCCTTCTGATAGAATGACTTCTAACAGAGTTTGGTCTCGCGCGCGATCGAGAACTTTAACTTTCGCCGGCAAAGTCTTTCTGCCTGACAAGATTATGCCCTGACGCCACGCTTCCAGTATGGGTTCCGGGGGATCGCCGCTCACCCAAACCTGATAAGTTTTGGCGATCGAGTGACGTGGATGAGTCAAAGAAAATGTCAGCTTACCATCATTGGTGAGCAAGAGGGCGCCGGTGGAATCTGCATCTAAGCGTCCTACGGGGTGGATGCCTTGACCAAAGCGCAGTTTGGGCGGCAGCAGGTCGAGAACTTTCGATCTGGCGTTGGGATCGCTGCAAGTAGAAACGACGCCTGCCGGCTTGTTGAGCAACATATAGACCTCTGCCGGTCGATCCGTTGGTTTCAGCGGGACTCCATCGACTTGGATGAGATCGCGATCTGGATTCGCTTTTTGTCCTAAATGAACAATATTGCCATTAACTCGGACTCGTCCAGCTACAATCATCTGTTCTGCAAGACGGCGAGAGGCAATGCCCCACTGGGCGAGGATTTTTTGCAGCCTTTCATCAGACATGACGGGAGTGTGGAAACCCCCAACGAGCGAGCGGTGGGGTAGGAAACACGATACGGTTAATTGCTTAACCTTACTACTGATGCTCAATTCCTGGTGGGGAATAAATTATAATGCTGACCAATCATTACAGCACGCCCGGCTTGATGCAGATTGTCCTGATGGCATGACCCTGAATGTTGTGCAAAAACTACGAGGAAAAGACTCCTGGTAGGCACAGGCTTGCACCGTTGCTGTGCGGCTGGTTTGAGAGGTGTGGGTTTGACCAAACCCTAAACCAACACTACCATAAATCCCGTACAGCTGGTTAAATTTATACGCTCGATCGCGAATTTTTCCTCGGGATCGCACAACTCAGGAACTCAGGAAAGATCCCAAGGGGGGAAAAGGTGAGAATTTTTCTGCTTCTGGCGTTGCTGAGGCGAGATTTCAGCTTGGTTTTGGAGTTAATAGGAGTTGCGCTCATGAACTCGGTTTCTTATAAAAATATGAGGTTTACGGCAATATATCTGTGAATCAAAGGGGTTTTTGAGGCCGGATGCGCAAGTTCTAGTTAAATTTCTGTGCTTGAATATTAAGGTTTATATTTTGAAATTATTTATGACTGTCGATCGAAACTCTCTTCATTTTGACAATAAAGATGGCGCTGCTGGCTCTGGTGAGACTGTTAATCTCGGCGAGGAGCCGGGGAGACCTTCGCCGAGTCAAGGCAGCCGGATCGCGAGCGCGGTGCTCTCTCCGGCGGTGCAGTTGTGGCTGCGATCGCAAGTTCAGCAGGTAGACGACTTGAAGGTGAAAATAGAGGGAAGCGATCGACAAATCTTCAGCGGTGCTATCCCCAAAGTCACGGCTGCCGCTCGCGGTGCTGTGTATAAAGGACTACACCTAACTGAAGTTGCCATAGAGGGCTGCGGCATTCGCATCAACCTCGGTCAAGCTCTCAAAGGCCAACCCCTGCGCCTCCTGGAATCCGTTCCCGTGACAGGCGTTTTGAGGCTCTCTCAAGCGGATTTGAATGCGTCGCTGAAAGCGCCTTTGCTGGCTGATGCTTTGAGCGAATTTTTGCTGCCCATGCTGCCGCTGACAGATAGGGAACAGTCGCTGAAGTTGCAAAATTCGCAGATTGCTATTGAGGCGGGTTTGTTAACGCTTTCGGCGACAATTTTGCGCGCTGGCGGTAGGCAAATTCCTTTGGTATTGCAGACGGGTTTGCGGATGGCTAGCGGTCGCGAATTGATGTTTGAAGAACCAGAAATCGAAATGGATGGAGAATTAAAGAGCAGTGATTTCAATGGTTTTAAAATTGATTTTGGACCGGAAGTTGAGATTGAAGAATTGATTTTGAGTCCGGGGGAGATTGTTTGTCGGGGCGGAATTAGAGTTTTGCCTTAGTTAATTAACAGTTGATAGTTGACAGTTGACAGTTGACTTTAACCTAGTTCCTCGGCAGATCCTGGGAATACATACCCAATTCCCTGCGCGGGCCAATTCCCTGCGCGGGCCAATTCCCAATTCCCAATTCTCAATTCCCTGTTTGGCCTGTTTGGCCTGTTTGGCCTGTTTGGCCTGCGCGGGCCAATTCCCCATTCCCAATTACCGATTAATTAAAAAAGAGTCGATCGCGGGCAACAGTAAAGTGACAAAATAGTAGACTAAAGGCGCGGTAAAAACATAACTGTCGGTGCGATCGAGAATGCCGCCGTGACCGGGGATCAACTGTCCCGAATCCTTAACGCCGGCGTCTCGCTTCATCATCGACTCAGTTAAATCTCCCAACAGGCTAGCAACCCCAATCAACAGACCAAAAGCAGCCCCAGTATACGGCCACCCCGGCCAGTGTAAATACCAAGACCCAGCGACTGCCACGGCCATGCTGCCGCAAACTCCAAATACGGCACCTTCAACGGTCTTTTTGGGGCTGATGTGGGACAGGCTAGTGCGGCCGAAGAATTTGCCGACAAAATAAGCCCCAATGTCAGCGGCCCAGATGCAAAAGAAAGCCAGCAGCAGCGAAGTCAATCCTAAAGATATGTGGCTGGAATTTGTCCAAGACGGGGACGGGTAAATGTTAACCGGCAAATTGCTTGCTACTGCTTGCGAAAGTTGGGTTGTAGCAAGATTGGCTGGGTCGAGGCCGACTCGCAGGCGTACCCAATAGCTGGGCAAATAACCGCCGTAGAACAATCCTAAAACTGAGGAGGCAATATCGGCGATCGTCGATAATTTAGGTTGGAATAACAGGTAGAAACAGATTAAGGTTCCCGCTAGAGGGAACATAGCATCTACGAGTTCCGGTGCTAGGGCGGCAGTAATTAACAGCCCTTGACTGACGGCTAAGGTAGTTTTGGCAGCGGGCGCAATGCCTTTAGCCCTGGCTAATTGAAAATATTCCAACTGGCCTAGGTAGACGATGACTCCAAAGCCGACGGTGAAGTACCATCCCCCCATAACAATCATTCCCAAAGCAAGGGCGATCGCAACTATTCCACTGAGGATACGAGACCAAGGCATAAATGAATTTCTCTTGCAGACGGCGGCGGGTAATTCGATTTTGGATTTTGGATTTTGGATTTTGGATTTGAGATTTTGGATTTTTCTAGAGCACGAGTCGATCCCTTGCACAGCAAACCCCCATCCCCGATCCGTTATCCAATATCTCAAGTCAGGCGGTCAATCCAGCTAGGGTCGCCCTTATTCTAAGTATGAAGGTTAAGTGAACTTAAAAAAGATTAAGAATTACATTTAGGAATGGGCATAGGGCATTGGCCCGCGCAGGGCATTGGGTATGTATTCCCAGGATCTGCCGAGGAACCAGGTTAAAGTTAACTGTCAACTGTCAACTGTCAACTAACTTCTAATCCAGCTTTTCGCCGCTGAGAATAAATATGGGATTGACGGCGGCAAAGGTTTGACTCAGGCCGCGAGTCTCCAAGCGGTTGACGGCGGACTGGACTACTTCGATGTTGCGGACTTGCAACTCGGCGAACCCTTCGGAAACGGCGTAAAGATTTTCTAAATTCGAGGCGGTGGCGACAACTCTACCGTGGGGTTGCAAGTACCGCCAGACTTCTTGGAGAATGGCTTTAATGGGGCGACCTCCTTCGATGCAGACTCGGTGGGGGGGTTGGGGCAGGTTTTCCAGGCATTCCGGGGCACTGCCTTCTATGACTTCTACGTTGTTGAGCTCGAATCGATCGCAATTTCTCCGAATCAAGCTTGCTACTTCTTCGTCCCTTTCGACGGCGATAATCCGACCTTTGGGACACAGCAAACCTGTTTCTACGGCGATCGTACCAGTACCTGCACCGATGTCCCACACGACTGAATCTGCTTGCAGCCGCAGGTGGGAGATTAACAGCAGTCTGACTTCTCGCTTACTCATGGGAATTCCCGGTAAACGTTCAAATAAGTCATCCGGGATGCCTGGAGTGACGTAGGGCCAAAGCATAGTTATATTTTTGATTTTTGATTTTTGATTGAAGCAAGACCGAAGTGGGAACTCGCCGAAGAAGTAGAAATTCTCCCAATTTCCCCCAAGCCTTAGTATTTACTGTCGCACAACCTTGAGAGTTTGGAGGCCGGGATCGCTGCAACCTGTGATTTTTCCGCCGGCTGCCAGGATTTGTTGCAGGTAGTCAACGGCTGCTGGGGTAATGATTTCACCGGGCATCAGGACTGGTATTCCTGGGGGGTAGGGACAGATGAGTTCGGCGCACAGGCGATCGACTGCTTTGTCTGCAGGTACTGTTTCCGCTGGGAAAAAGAATGCCTCGCGCGGGGAGAGTGGGGGAGGGGAAAATCGGGGGAAGGAGAGAATCTCGTCTTCTTTCTGACTTCTTCCTTTTAACTGAGATATTGCACGATTCTCAAGAACGGGCAAGATGCCCGTTCCACTTTTAATCACAGGCAAGATGCCTGTGAAGCGAAGAGTCAACTTTTTTGTGGGGTGGGCATCTTGCCCGCCCATAAAAGGCTTATTGACTATCGTGTCAGATGTGGCTTCTAAAAGAGTACAAGCTTTAACTAAATTGTCAATATCTGATTGTGTATTTCCCAAGCTGATAATAAATGTTAAATGTTGGGGCATGGGAAGTTCTGCTGTGACGCCGAGTTGAGAGTGCAGAATTTCATCGGCGGCAAATCCTGTGATTCCTAAATCTGATACTTTGACTGTTAGCCTGGTTCGGTCTAATGCTGCAAAACCCGGAGTGTTTAACGGTTCTAAAACTGATAAGCCGGGAATTTGACTGATGCGCGATCGCGCTTTTTCTGCTAGCTGTAAAGTTTGCGCCATTAACTCTTTGCCGTGGAGTGCCATTTGTTGGCGGGCGGCGTCTAGGGATGCTAATAATAAGTAACTCGGACTGGTGGATTGTACTAACTGCAATGCTTTATTTAATTTTTGGATATCTATGCGATCGCCCTTGACGTGCAGCATCGATGCTTGTGTCATTGCACCCAGGGTTTTGTGGATGGATTGTACTGTTAAATCGGCGCCGGCTGATAGTGCCGGTTCTGGCAAGTTGGGATGAAAGTTAAAGTGCGCGCCGTGAGCTTCGTCTACTAATAACGGTATGTTGTATTGATGGGTAATTTGGGCGATCGCCCGCAAATCTCCGCAGACGCCGTGATAGGTTGGGTAAACTATCATTACTGCTTTGGCGTCGGGATGTTGTTCTAATGCGGAGGCTGTGGCTTCTGGGGTGATGCTGTTGGCAATATCCCAATCCGGGTTGTACTCTGGATTGACAAAAATTGGAATTGCACCCGATAAAATTAAACCAGAAATTGCCGAGGAGTGGATATTTCGAGGTAGGATAATTTTATCGCCGGGGCCGCAAGTTGCTAAGATGGCGGCGATAATTCCGCAAGTCGAACCGTTAGCCAAAAACCGAGTTGATTGAGATCCAAATGCTTCGGCGGCCAAGTATTGAGCTTCGGCAATTGCACTTTCTGGGTTAAAGAGATTGTCTAACTCCGGCAATTCCGGCAAATCCGATCGAAATACTGCTGCACCGAATAAGTCAATTAGGGGTTGAGAGATTCCTTGTCCGCCTTTGTGTCCGGGGGCATAAAATGGGGCGTGCGGATGATTTGTGCGATCGCGCAAGGCATCTAATAGAGGCGTTTGTTGTTGAGAGTTTGCTGGTGACACGCTTAATCCTGATTTGATTATTTGGAATTATAGCAACCGCCGAGGTTTCACTGGACGTTATTAATTGCTGAAACCGTTGCTGGAAATTTTGCGATCGCATCGACTGCTTCCTTTTTCGTTGCAATCGCCCACAAGCAACACCGTCTCAATTTCAAACTTCTCTAAAATGACTGAATATGGACTGCTTAAGTGTGATACCCAAACAGTTGAAAATCCTGGCTACTGCTTTACTTATGGTTTGTCTAGGGGCTGTGGTTTCAGTTAAAGCACATAATCCTACCACAGTCTGCGGCTATTTTTCAGCCAAGACTGGCTTTCGAGTCAATACAAGCTGTTCGATAATATCGGCTGCTTTCTTAACTGTGCCCGATCGCCCGATCGCGTCTTGGAGGGCGATCGGGCTTTGTTTATAAGAATCTTGGGTTAGGACTTTGGCGATCGCAGTTTAGGACTGAAGAAGATGTTGGGTTGACGTGAGGAAACCCAATCTACAAAATCAACGATCTTCTCTGCATACTAATGTACCCTTGCTGTTCTCAATACCAAATATACAACGCTTGGGGTTTGCCAAACTACTTTCTTGCAATTTATTTTCCACATTGTAACAACTAGCCGTCAAAATATCGTCCTTTACAGACCTATTTGGACAAGTAAGTAGATAGTTTCCTGCTGGAACATCTGTAGAAGAGGAAGGGATTACTTTATCCGAATTGGTTAACGGAGTTTTAGAAGAGGAAGGGTGTATTTTATCCCAATTTGCAAACATAGCCCCACCAAGAACACCGACGACAGATATCACTGCCAATATAATCTGGTTACGGCTACCAGTTGCTTCTTGTTTCTGCTGATTATCACTCATAGTTCACATCCTTAATGATTAAGCGATAGTGTAAGTAGAGGTTGGGTTTTCTCACGTCAACCCAACCTACAAGATTAGCGATATGCTATTCAAGAGGGATTGATTCCCACAAGGCAGGAGTATTCGGTGGAATCCAGTTGTCTGCATGAACCGTATGTGACTGTCTGCATCTGTATTTTTTATTCTGAAATGCTATTTCCTCGCCTACTTTATAGTCCGCATTCAGCGCCCAAAGTTTCAGTTTAGGTTTTGCCGATCGATTAACTTTTTGACCAAACGACCCATTGATATAAACTTCAGCTTGTGCTTGACTCCATTCTTGAAAAGGTGGAGCATTAGCTATATTTGTTTTTTTCTGTAACAGTTTTTTTTCAATAGACCTCTCCAAAAAAGAATCTGAAACCATTGCCGTGTCCAGATAAAAACTTAGTTTGTGGAGAGGTCTAATAGCTATTGTTGAACCCTTGTTGCTTGCTTTAATTCCATACTCCTGTTTGACTTCTTCTAGTTTTTGTTTGAGAATTCGTTCAGAGACCTTACAGATGCCTGATAGTACAGGCAAACTGCTTGCCAGCACACCTATTACACCAAACACGAAGGAAGCTGCTTCTGCTTGATTGTCTTCGGAGGAATGTATTAAAGAAGGAATTGCCAAGCCAATGCCAGCGCTAACAGATATTGTCAGAAACTTGCGTCTTTTAACTGAAAAACCCTTATTATTTGCCATAAATTAAATAGCTCCTGTTAGCGAACATCAATAAAAAACAATACTAAAAATTCGCAAGTATTGCTAATCAATTAAATCATATTCCTGCCCATTTACTTCTAATTTATACTCAAAACTTTTCCATTTTAATGGATTGACATTAACAGTGACAATAACTATTAAGCTCTTCTTGGAAGAGTAATCTGTGCTTACCCCTTTTAGTTTGTAAGTTCCCAGAGTAATCTTCTCTTTTTTGATAGATGAATTATTGACTAGCAATTCAACTTCAAAAAAGCCTTTTGAAAAAAGAACTCGAAGGTCAGGATTAAACAAAATAGGCGATAAATTCACCTCAATTAAATTTGAACCAACCTGAGCATATTTTCTGTCTCTTAATAATCCCATTAACCCTCCAAATTCAGCTTGGAAATTCTCTCTTCTCTGCACAACTTCTATCCTATGATAATCCTGTTGAAAAAAATACTCTCTTTTAGTTTAGTTTTCACTTAGCCAAATAGTTAGTTTATAACTAATCCTCGGTCGGGGTAAAAACCTGTACTTTTGGCTAGGTGTCGCCCTAAACTACTGGCTGCCAAACGCTTCTCTCAAGAACGGATGAAAGGTATTAGCTATCCGCAATTTCAGGATTGATTTAGAGTGAACGGGGGCGATCGCTTCCTATGGCTGCTCAATTAACTGCTTTCAAGGTAATTAGAGTCGATCGCGTAACTCTTGGTCATAGTGGGCTGTTTCCCAGTTTTTAGCAGTTTTGACTTGCTCTGGAGCTAGGTTTTTAGCTCGATTGAGATGAGCTTCATAGAGATTTGCTCCATTGAAGTTAGTTCCATTGAAGTCAACATCCTCAAGGTGAGCTCCATGTAATGAAGCTCCACTCAGGTCGGTGTGACTAAGATTAGCACCCTCGAAGCGTGCCCCATTTAGGTTAGAACCTTTGAGGTTGGCTTTGTTTATCCAAGCACCTTGGAGGATCGCTCCACCGAGTTGAGCTTTTTCCAGTTCGATCCCCTCTAAATTTGCTCCTGGAGCTTTCAATCCTTGTAAACTAACCCCATCTTTATTCAGGTCTTGCAAAGCCTGAATTCTTCCTCCACTACCGTTTTGACCCAACGCTGAATTAATAACCGTCCATGCTTGATAGTGTGCTTGCTTCTGTCGTTTTGGTGCTTCCCAAACATAGCGACCCAACCCAATTACAACAGTTATTACTATCCCACTCTGTAATAATTTCACAGATCCCTTGCGGAGCAAAGCCAATTTTTTCTTGGTAGGTAAGTGCAGTGCCCACTTAGTCCAAGTAGTATGTATGTTCCACCAATTCTTAGTCTTAGGGTACGGATCGATAGGTTCTTCTGACCTGAGATCGTATAAACGGCGATAGATGTCTATCTCCATATTCAACCGTTTTGCTTCGCACACTAAGTCATACTCTCGCTGCAATCGGTCTGGACCATCGTAGACTCTCGCAAAACTTTCTCGCAATTCCTCAATATTTGGTGTATCTTTGTTCATAACCGCCCCAATTTCTTCACTCAATCCCAGCTTATAGTTACCTTCAATTCTTCAGGATTATGATGTTCAAGCAAGGTACTTTGCTCGCAGACATCATCAAAGGGAAATCCATAAGCTTTGTTATCTATGCTGTGAAGGTGCCAGAATTGTGCATAGTAATTAGCCGGGGAATTTTTATAATACTCCTCTGGAGTATACCCATTCTCTGGACTGCCCAATATGTGCCTGTTGAGCATAGCGCTAACTTGAGATTGAATGACCTTTTCAGTGGCATTGCCTTTAGCAAATACCCCCGCACACTCAAAAACTTCCGCAGAGCTGGGATAGTCGATCGTATATTTTGTATTGAGGTCGCCATCCTTTGTAAACGTAAAGATACTGTTTTCTATTTTTCCAGTAAATCTTCCCTCATGCGTAGTAAAAACCAATTCGTTTGACGCATAATATTTCCACATTTCATCAATGTAGCCATCGAAGTATTTTTGGTAATTTTGACCACTCGCGAAACCACCTTTAAAAGGGGCTACAATTCTGTATGGTGCCTGAACCAGAGATTGAAATTCGGTTGGGACACTTGCTATGTATTGATTGAACAAGGCACTTCTGGATTCAGTTATTCCCAGTTTGTTTGAAAATCCATCTGATGCAGTCAACTCAATTGTCATTGGGAAACCAAACTGATCTACTTGAGTCGTATTACCGTGAAAACCTGCATCATCAATGGTAAATTCTAACCAATCAAAATAAACGTCCGCATTGGGGTCAGATGGATTAGCCGGATTTGGGCCCATAAAACCAGCGCCATTGTTGACAATTTTCAGATACGTTGGCGATCCGAGACTAATATATGCTCTACCAGAATCGATCTTAGGAACTTGTATTTCGGAAATTTCACTAACTGTATGCAAATAATTGCACCAGTTTTGTTCATTTTTGGTCAGATGACCGGGCGCATCGTTGTCACTATCATTGCAGGGGACTAAATTACCATCTTTGTCTACATGACAAAATTGACCAGTAGAATTTTTGCCGATGATGACAAAGTAGATCTGTTCGGAGGAGTATTTTCCTCCAGTGTTATTGGTGAATGAAAATTTCATAATGTTCCCTTTTTCAAAAAATGAATGGCTGGAATTAGGGGGGAAAAGCTAAACTTTCTGATTGAAAAGCTTTTCCCACGAAGTTATTGTGGTGTGGCAAAAACTTGTGTCCAGTAGTATGTGTAGTTAACTTCGCCGGTATCGTTGCCTAAGAAGTAGTAACCAACACCAATTTCTTGGAACTGAGGATTGAGAATATTAGTACGATGTCCATCACTATTCATCCATGCTGTTACTGCTTCCTCTGGCGTGGCTCTCCCGGCAGAAATGTTTTCGGCATAATATGATGATTTATAGCCTTCTGCGCTAATGCGATCACCTATCTGAGAACCAGTTGAACCAGTGTGATCGAAAAAGTCATTTAATGCCATATCTACACTATGCTTTTGTGCGACTGCTCCTAACACAGGATTGAATTGTAATGGTGATAAACCCGCTTTAGAGCGCTCAACGTTAGTGATCTCTACAACGCGAAAAATCGATTGTTCGTTCATGGAAATGACCTCTTCAATATGTGGTTTTCGACTTTACATCACTTGACGGAAGCAGTAATTCAGTTAAACCTTCTGCTGGTGATCCCCTTGGTCATTGAGATACCAAAGTCCATAGTGTCCTTCCGCAGAAAATTGTAACTTATTACTTTTCCAAGGTTCGTCAAATGCTTCAAAGAAATAAGTTATCACCTGATTTTCAAATGCCCACTTATCAATTGCTTCATAATAAGCAAGGAGATTTACCACATTGTTATCTGTGTTGTTAAAGCTAACTCCCTCTGATGGCCAGCCAGTTTCACCAATCATCACCTCGCATTGGGGATTAACGTCTGAAACGGCTGTTTTGATTTGATAAAAAGCCTGACCTACTGCATTCACACCATCTTGAGGTGTGACAGAGTGCGAAGGTGGATAAAGATTGCATTGGATAAAATCGCAATTCTGAATAAGTCCTTTTAGCTCGTTGTAATAGGTGCTGTTAGTATTGGCAATTTCACCAAAGGTATTCGAGCGAACACCTACTTTTATACCGAAATTGTGGGCTTTTTCCTTGTTGGTCACAATCATCTGAGTGACTGCATTTACTTTGTCATCATCGCTGACGTATTCATTGGTGAAAACGAAAGAAGTCACCGTGTTTGGGTAAGAAGTGTTCGCTAAGGATGCCGCAGCAAAAGCAGCATCGATTTCTGCCTGCTGTAGCGCCATGTCAATCTGCTGTTGCTGGTTAGTCTTTTGATAAATTCCCTGACTAACTTCAAAGGCGATTTTACCCCGAAGTTGATTCAACTGGGCTGCGGCACCAACAATATGACAGTTAGAATTGACCTGATTCCAGAGTGTTGTGGGCGGGTATCCGTCATAGCCCATACTGTAGGTACTTATCTTGTTGAAATACGGTTCGATGATTTCCAGCATCCGAACAATATCCTGCTGGCTGTATGAGTTCCACAATTGATTCGCGGGGCCAACATACGGACTAAAAGCTACACCAAGAAATTCAGACATAGTGATACTTCCATCTTGCAATGAGATGTATTTTGTGCAAGGGTTCCAGATAAGTTGTGCGACGCATCTAGAACACTTGCCAAAAACTTTTTGAAACAGAATCTTTAGTAGTGCGCCATGTTTTCGCAAAAGATGATCTCACCCATGTTTACACCCAACATCTGGGTAAAACGCTCGTAGAAACCCACCCTGTCGCGAACCTTGTCATTAGTAGGGATGCTACATTCAAGACCGCCATTGATGATGTTGATAGTCATGCCAAATCCAGGTGCACGTCCCTTGCTGGCATCGTCAGGAGAAGGTGTCCAACCACCAGTCATTACTGCGTGACAAGAAGGCTTGGGTGGCTGTGAGGTCATCCAGAACCACAGAGCAGTTTGGAAGGCGATGACGCCATCTGACTTAACCAGGTCAGGGTTATTAAGCAAATCCGCGCCCAAGACTTCGCCCATCTGACCGTAGTTGTAGTTCCACGACAGTTGTATGGGCCCACGACCGTGATAGGAGCGACCAGACGCACAAGGATAGGTGGTATTCGATGCGTCACAGTATTGACTTGTGGGATTTTGCTCTTCGATAAAGTGCAGACCCCAAGCAAAACGTCCACCAGGAGCAGCGTCCCAACCTCCCGTCGTCTCATGGGCAATATTTGCTAGGAACGCGGCTGCCTCCTGTTTGCGTTGCTCATCTGAACCCTCATTGCAAAACTGCGGGTACTTCTGAGTTGCCGTCACCAGACTGTCATAAGCGTACAAAGCGTTACGGTTGGGGAACATGGCTTCATAAGTTTCAGAAGATATAATACTTGCGAAACCATTACCTCCTGGCAAAGTGACAGACCCGTTAGGAATGCAGAGTTCCTGACCTACTGGCAAATTGCTAGCATCATGGTCTGTCAATGAGCTGCCATCTGGTTTTTTAATTTCACGCCAACGATTAGCATCACCCAATTGTTCTTGAGCTATCTTAGAAGGCGTATTTCCAGGCTTTACTATGTACGATCGGCCAACTGTACAAGACATAAATTGCCTCAACTGAGTAGGTTGTTCAAATTTGAAAGTAACCAACAAGCTTGTAGACTATTTCTGCTTGCGATTCCCTCTGTAAACCCACTGTAAGGTGATACACCCAAGGAAGGTGCTAGCCTGTAGTTGAGTTTTCAGCCCATACAAAAGACCTGCCATGAAGCTGACTCTTAATTAAGGGAATAACCTGTACTTTTGGCTAGGTGTCGTGCCAAACCACAGGCGGGCAAGGCTTTTTGGAGGGCGATTGCGCGATTTGAGATTGTAGATTTGAGATTTTAGAATTGCTCCCACGGGCTGTAGCGATCGCACGTGATGAGTAAGCTACGCTTTTTTCAAGGGTCTACGACCTGTACCGTGAGGCTGTGACCAAATTGCTTTCGATCGGCATAAAAAATCAAATACAGATCAACCCGGTTGCTTTTGTCTACTCCAAAAAGCGGATTAAAAATAGTGCAAAATATCAAATTTAATAAATTTTCACTATTTAGATAGATGCCGTATTTTTAGTTTTTTATATACGCTGATTGTATCGAGTTATTAATAGAATTGCCGTGATTTTTCCCAACCCTACTCCGTTTCCCGGCCCGCAGATTCCCAGTACCGAACCGGGGCTCCCGACTATACCCGCATCGCCACCAGTGCCGGGCCCCGTTCCCGAACCGATTCCCGGGCCAGTACCGGAGCCGGTACCTGCACCAATTCCGCAGCCAATTCCCGAACCGGTGCCGGAAACTGTACCCTCTCCAATTCCTCAGACAGTGCCGGAGCCTATTCCTCAGACAATCCCTGAACCTGTATAAATTATGTTTTAGTCGATCGCGAAATTTAAGATTGTTTGTCAGGTCGATCGCAAAAACCGGCTTTCTCCAAAGTCCCCAATCTTTTTGATGAATATCAGACTTGAAAAAACTCGGTTTTTGCCTAAATTATCAATTAATTGAAGTTGAGCGCAGTCTCTTTGCAAAGGTCAACAGCATCCAAATCAGTGGATTTGCCGTCAGAGTATTCGGCCCTGACATCGAAAATACAGCCCGCATCCGAGCCGCCGTAGTCAGCTTGATTCCACTCAAAATCTGCCTTTTGGCGATCGGCAATCGGGGCCTCTAGCTCGTTTTCTCCCCAAGTATCCTTATCGGGAGGAGACATATAAACGGCTGTCATCGTCTTGCCGCTGTTGTTAATCACCGAAACTTTGACCATCTGAGCCAAGACGCTAGGCGCTGTCAGCGCTAACAGGGGCAGCGACAGCCCCGCAGCGATCGTTACTTTGCTGAACCACTTGTTAACCATTGAGCCATCTACCTCAAGTTCGATATTTATTCAAGCTTAGCTGTAGAAGTTAGAAGGGACAAGTCAGATATATTGCTATTGCTTATGATATTTTGAAACAGTGATATGTTTCTAAATACCTATGCTTACTGCCGGAATTGTCGGACTGCCTAATGTTGGCAAATCTACTTTGTTTAATGCTCTGGTTGCTAATGCCAAGGCGACTGCTGCTAATTTTCCTTTCTGTACGATCGAGCCAAATACGGGTATCGTGGCAGTGCCAGACGAACGGTTGAACGTCCTGAGCAAGATTAGCAATTCCGCGCAAACTGTGCCGACGCGGATTGAGTTTGTGGATATTGCGGGTTTGGTGAAGGGGGCGAGTCAGGGGGAAGGGCTGGGAAATCAGTTTTTGTCTCACATTCGGGCCGTAGATGCGATCGTCCACGTTGTCCGCTGTTTTGAGAATGATGATATCATTCACGTTGCGGGTTCTGTCGATCCTATCCGAGATATTGACATTATCAATCTCGAATTAATTCTAGCAGATTTAGCTCAAATTGAACGCCGCCTCGATCGCACTCGCAAGCTGGCCCGCAACAACAAGGAAGCTCAGGCAGAAGTGGACGTGCTCGAAAAATTGGTCGCAGTTTTGAATGCGGGGAAACCGGCGCGGCAGTACAATTTCACAGATGAAGAAGCTGAATTAGTTAAAGGTTTGGAATTGCTGACCAACAAACCAATTATCTATGCTGCTAACGTGTCTGAGGACGATTTAGCAACGGGAAATAGCTATGTCGAACAAGTGCGGGAAGTAGCAGAAGCAGAAAATGCTAAAGTTGTCATAGTTTCGGCGCAAGTTGAGTCAGAATTAGTGGAGTTATCCGAGGAAGAACGAACGGATTTCCTAGAATCTCTGGGGGTGCAAGAAGGGGGCTTAAAATCTTTGATTCGAGCTACTTACGAATTATTGGGTTTGCGGACTTATTTTACTAGCGGGCCGAAAGAAACTCGCGCTTGGACGATTATCGCGGGAATGTTAGCACCGCAAGCTGCTGGGGTTATTCACTCAGATTTTGAGCGGGGTTTCATCCGGGCAGAAACTGTAGCTTATGAAGATTTGGTTGCTGCGGGCGCGATGAAAGCGGCTAAGGAAAAAGGCTTAGTTCGCAGTGAAGGAAAAGAGTATATTGTACAAGAGGGGGATGTGCTGTTGTTCCTATTTAATGTTTAGCTTTTTTAAGGAGATGAACACATGGATATCGTTTCGCTGGCAATTGCTTGGCTGGTTACTTCTGTGAGCTTTTTTATCATTTCCAAGTTGCCCATCGGGGTGGACATTGACACTTTTGGAAAAGCGATGATTTCGGCGGCGGTTTTTGGATTGCTGAATGCTTTGGTGCGGCCGCTTTTTGTGGTTTTGGGTTTTCCATTGGTGTTGGTAACTTTTGGTTTGTGGATAATTGTTATCAACGCGATTATCTTTGGATTGGCGGCTTGGCTAGTGGATGGATTTCGCTTGCGGTGGGGAATTTGGAGTGCTTTGCTGGGGGCTATTACTCTCGGTTTTATCAACTCTTTGCTCTACGAGCTGTTGCGGACTCTGCCAAGTGTACGGTAGATCGAGGTAACGCGGTAGAGGCGGGTTTATCTATCTTGTTAGCTATAGCAAATATCTCTAGTTAACTGGTTTAACTGGTTCCTAGGCTCTGCCTGGGAATCAATGTCCAGAGGCTCTGCCTCGCTTTCTGAGCAGCTTTCATAGGAGGCAGAGCCTCCGGATCTGTGTTACCAGGCAGAGCCTAGTAACGAGTAGAATCCGCCCCTAATGAGTAATGACTAATCACTAATTATCAGCCGCAAAAGCCTCTCGACGACGACTGTTGTCAACGGGCCAGTCTGTATTTTCCCCGCCGATAATGAGTTTTTCAATTGTTACGAATTCTTTGCTGAGTTGCTGGAAAACATTAATCAAAACATCGAGGCCAATTGCATCGCTAGTTCCCAAATCAAACCAGCAGCGAGCCCAAGAACCTTGATACTCCATTTCTCCCATATTGTGCATCAAAGCCATCATGCTTTGGTCGGCTAGATTAACATCGTAATTCATCTGACTGATATCTAAGCCTTCATCTTGAACTTGCAAATTTTCCGCATTAAATCCTCCCAGTTTTCCCAAGAAAAACCAAGAGTCAAACACTTCTTCAACATACTGTTTTTCACCGTTTGAAGGCACGTTGCTGAACTTCAGCCAAATCCAGAGGTCAAAGGGGTTAAACTCGCGAAACTCTACTTGCATAGTTTTTTGGTGTTTTTATAGTGGTGGTAAGGCCGCGGGCCCCCAGACTCCATCTGCATCTCTAATTTTATCGCGCATCGGGTCGCAGGCGCGAGATTTGCTGTCGAGACGGTTGCGGGTTCTGCACTGCTGAAAGAAGATTTCGGCTACTAAACTGCGCGGCAATTGGTCGGGTTTTGCTAAGGCTGCGTCGAAGTTTTTTCTGGCTTCCTCAAGTAAGGTTTTGTTGCCGTCTTTCCCCTGGGATTGGGAAAACAAGATTTGTGCTTTTAGATAGAGAACTTCTGGATTATTTGGCGTTTCTGCTAGGGATTTGTTGGCAAATTCTAAAGCGCGATCGTACTTTTTCAAGTCTCGATAGCCTACTGCCATGCCGCGATAAGCTAAGTAGCGGGGAGAGGCTTTTTGTTCGAGTCTTTGAATCGCTTCGTTGGGGTTGGAAAAGGGCAGGTTGGTAGCTAGCATTAAGTCCATGTACCCTTTGAGCAAGTTTAGTTCGGGGTCGTTGGGCGCTATTTTGTCGGCGGCATCTAGGTATTGAAATACTACTCGCAATTTACTCAAAGCTTGGGGCGCGCCTTGGGCTGTTCCTTCTTTGGCTATAATGTTCGCCCCTTCTAAAAAGTGACCTGCTGCTGTATAAATGTTGCCGCGCAATGGATTAGTTTTAGTCAATTTTTCGCCGACTTCGCGGGTTTTTTTCGCGTAGGAATTCATCGAGTTTAAGTCCTGCTCGATGTATGAGAGGGAGGCTGCCATCGCATAGGCTAGGGGTTCGTTTGGTTCGGCTGATAGTGCTTGTTGAATTTGAGTTTTTGCTTGTTTGTAGTTTCCTTGCTGAAACATTGTTTTGAAAGCGGTTTCGGTGTTGGGCCCGATCGCCTGCGGATTGCTGCTGCGAAAGGGATCTCCCGCTACTGCCGAGTTAATGCAGATGCTGAGGGCGATCGCTGCTGCACTGGCGATCGCCCGCACTGTCTGTTTAGAACTTAACATTTGCTTGCCCAGCGATGCTAAATGGGTTTTCGTCATCGTCAATTCTCTCAATGGAATATACTGTAAACTAGAAACAAGAGAGTTAAATTTTCAGACTCTCGGGCCGCGACCAAAAAAAGAGTGAAATTTGCTTGATTTTTTCTAGCTGTTGCGGTATATTTTAATAATGGAAGTATGACTTTTAATTGAAAAACGGACTTATTTCCATTATTAAAATATACCACCAAAAAACTGAAAAAGCAAACGCCTATCCTGAAAAAAAGGAATTTTTTGTTAAGATTTATGTAAAATAATTGTGTGCGATCGACCCCAGCCAAAAACAGCCTTAACTATCAATAGCACAACCAGAAGTTACCCGCTCCAACAATAACTATTTTTTTGATGGTTGACTGTTGAGTGTTAACAACTGCCAACTGCCAACTGCCAACTGCCAACTGCCAACTGCCAACTAACAACTGCCGTTAATGCTTTATCTAAAAAACTTAGTATATCATCCTACAGCCTGTCCGAATGCTATTCTGAAAAATATTAATTTAGAACTTCCCTCGCAGCAAATGGGGCTGATTGTGGGTCGCAGCGGTTCTGGCAAAAGTACGCTATTAGAAATATTAGCAGGTTTAGCGGAAAAAACTAGCGGCGACATCCGTTGGCGGGAACAAGAATTAACACCAGAACACTTGCAACAGTTAGGAGGTTTAGTGTTCCAGTTTCCAGAAAGGCATTTTTGCGGAGGCACAATTTTAGAAGAATTGCGACTGGGACATCCTGAATTGGGACAAGAACAAATCAACAAAGCAATGGCAGAAGTGGGACTCGGACATTTGCCCCTGCGGGCTTCCCCCCACGCTTTGAGCGGCGGACAACAGCGCAGGGTTGCCCTGGCGGTACAGCTAATTCGGCAGCCGCATTTGCTACTTTTGGACGAACCGACGGCGGGTTT
Organism: Microcoleus sp. F4-D5; assembly: GCF_036704885.1. NCBI lineage: Bacteria > Bacillati > Cyanobacteriota > Cyanophyceae > Oscillatoriales > Microcoleaceae > Microcoleus > Microcoleus sp. F4-D5. The sequence goes on from NZ_JAUBSX010000011.1 coordinate 69,620, forward strand.
GGATTGGTCGATGCGGCGGCAGTTGGTAAGCTTGTTGAGCAAGTTGAAAAGTCACTGGACTTTGTTAATTGTTACTCACGATGCTAGCGATTTGCTGAGCGTTGCCGATCGCTTTTGGACTTTAGACCGCGGGGATTTGCAAGAGGTCGAGCGGGCTAAGTTAGAAGCTAAGGAAACGAGTTGCGTTTGAGTTTTTTGGCGTTTCCAATGGTTCCCGGGCGAATAGAATTCGCGTCTGTACAAACGAAGTCCGCCTACGCGGGCAGAAAGAAAAAATTGAGAATAGAACTAGATGATCGATGAGATTAAAATGCCTGTATTGCCCCAGATGAACGAGTTGTGGCAAAAAACGCTGAATTGGCAGCCGGATGAGTCGCAGCAGCAACAATTTCAGCGACTTTACGAGTTAATTGTCGAGGGAAATCGCTCCTTGAATTTAACTCGAATTACTGAGCCGATGGAGTTTTGGGAAAAACATTTGTGGGATTCTCTGCGGGGAATTGCCAGACTGCTGCCAGCTAGTCACAATTCGGCGGAAAATCCCGAATTGTCCGCCGAGTCGGTGCACAAAGCGATCGACATTGGGACGGGTGGGGGTTTTCCGGGGTTGCCGATCGCGATCGCCCTGCCGCATTTATCAGTTACGTTGCTCGATTCTACGCGCAAAAAAATTACTTTTTTGGAAACAGTTTTGCCGTCTTTAGGGATAGAAAATGCGGCGACTTTGTTGGGCAGGGCAGATGAAATTGCCCGAGTGCCGCAGCACAAACAAGCTTACGATTTAGCAGTTCTCAGAGCAGTGGGAGCCGCTCCTCTGTGCGCTAAATGCGCGCTGCCCCTGCTAAAAAATGGCGGTTTGGCGGTACTTTACCGTGGGAATTGGACGGTGGAGGAAGAGACCGAGTTGCAAAGGGCGATCGAGCATTTGGGCGGTAAAGTTGAGTCAGTAGAAGCATTCACAACGCCCACCAGTCAGGGGGCGCGGCACTGCGTTTACTTGCGGAAAGTTGCACGGCAGTTCGATCGTCCCGTGCGCTAGCTAGTAGGGACACGGCACTGCCGTGTCCTGTATTTCATCTGCCCTGTCCTGTATTTCATCTAATCGAAAACTACCCGATCGCCTGTTCGTAGCGCTTGTTAATTTCCGCCCAATTAACAACATTCCACCAAGCTTTTAGGTAGTCGGCGCGCAGGTTTTGATATTTGAGATAATAAGCGTGTTCCCAAACATCGTTACCCATAATTGGATAGTTGCCATCTATCAAAGGCGTGTCTTGATTTGCCGTAGTTGTAATCTCAAGTTTGCCAGCTTTATTGCGGACTAGCCAAACCCAACCGCTGCCAAAACGCTTGGCGCCGGCATCGTTAAATTTTGCTTTAAAATCGTCAACACTGCCAAAATTTTGCTTGATTGCTGTTGCAATTGCCCCTGTCGGTTCGCCGCCGCCTTTGGGACTCATGATTTCCCAAAACATACTGTGATTTAGGTGTCCCCCGCCATTGTTACGGACGGTTGTGCGAATATCTTCCGGCACTTTGCTCAAATCTCGCAGCATATTTTCCGCAGTGATATTTTTGAGTTGCGGGTATTTACTGACAGCATCGTTGAGGTTTTTAACGTAAGCGGCGTGGTGTTTGTCGTGGTGAAATTGCATTGTCCGCGCATCGATGTGCGGTTCTAAAGCATTGTATTCGTAAGGCAGAGGCGGGAGTGTAAAAGGCCCGGGAGTTTGGGCGATTTTTGGACTTTCTGCAATTGGACTTGCTTGCGATACATTATTTCCTGACGCTTGGCAAGCACCTGCGGTAATAGCTCCGACGGTGGCAGTCACCAAATACAAGAAATCTCGGCGTTTGAGAGTCATAAAAAGTACCTAAGTGAATTATTAACTGTTTTATCTCAGATTAAAGCAAAATGGGAGCGAGTTGATAAAAAAAGTTGTATCGCCCGAATGGATGAGACGGATGGGCGATGGTTGTGAGAGTTTCTCAAGTATAGGCTAATTGTGTGCGCGTAACTAACTCACGTGCTCCGGTTCACCAACCCGGTTTCTGTCTCGAAACCGGGTTTTTTTTTGATTATTTTTGGGACAACCGCTGGATGGCTTCACCTCCAAAAAGCCGATCGGCTGCTTGAAGAATACCGGGAATTTTAGCAGCGTGGGGACTGTGGGCGAGAGGGCGGCGCAAGTCTAATTCATCGAGGCGATCGGCTTTTTGGCCGGGGAACCAGTGGCCCGCATTACCTAAAAGGTTGTAGCGCATCTTGCAATAGTCGATCGTATCGTAAGCCTGCGCCAAATTCCACAGCCACAGAATTACATAAATATTAATACCTCCTGGAGTATTTTCTATAGTTGGTAAACCGACGTGCCAAGTTTTAAACCAATCTTCTCCTAATTTATCAATTGCTGCTTTTTCTAACTTTTCTAATATCGGAGGCAAAATTTCATCGGCTCTATCTAACAATTCTACAGCTTTCAGATGCTCGTTAAAATCTTCAGGTTTGGCTGCCCCCAAACTCAAAGTGTGTACTTGCGGATGCGACAGACAAAACAAATCGTTAAATACCATCGGACTCAGCGGATAGCACAAGTCTACCAATTTTTGCGGCGGGCTGTAAAGTTGACCGCCTTTATCGGAAGGACTGATAATAAAAACGCCCATATCGTGAAGTTTAGCAGCTTCAATAGCCGGCCAATTAATTTGATTGATGTAGTACCAGTGCAAGTTAAGATAATCAAATTGATTGGTTTCAATTGTTTTGACAATCACATCCGTCGGGCCGTGAGTGGAAAAACCAATAAACCTAACTTTGCCTTCTGCTTGCAACTTTTTCGCCACATCCATGCAGCCGCCCGGACGCATAGAATCCTCTAGCAATTCCCACGTATTAATGCCGTGCAGCGACAGTAAATCGACGTATTCCAGTTGCAAATAAGCTAAGGATTTATCAAAGTCTTCGCGAAACTCTTGGGAGTTTGGTTTGGGGCTAACTTTCGTTTGCACTATCAATTTTTCGCGGGGAAAGTTCGGCAAAATTCGCCCCAACTGCATCTCAGAAGTGCCGTAACCGCGAGCAGTTTCTATGTGATTGATGCCGCATTCAACCGAGTAGCGAATCGTCGCTTCTAGATTTTGTTGATTGTCTGGGGGAATTTCATTGGCTGGCACGTCTTGCCATTTGTACTGATATCTCATGCCACCGCAGGAAAAGACGGGCATGGATAATTCTGTGCGACCGAATCTGCGATATTGCATCATTATAATCAAAGTCAAAGCTATAGCAGAAGGAAGTTCGGCAACGAGCAATGTAACGGATGTAACGGATGTCAGGGAGAAGCAAGAAGGACGATTTAACAATCGCAAGGTTTTCACTGATTAAGAAATTCTTAATAGTCTTGGCGGTTGCTATCGGGTAATAAACCTTGTTTTTGGTATTTTTGTGCGTGTAACTTCCATATTGCCGCATTCTCCTGAACAGGCAAGATGCCTGTTCCACAAAGAGTTTTTGACCGCGACTGGGGCAGTTTTGACTATTTAGAAATCTCCCGTACTGCTGGTTTTCCGTCTTGGATTTCGCCGACTAAAACCAAATCTGTACAGTCTACAAACAAACCATTTTCTAACACACCGGGAATGTTATTCAAGGTTTTTTCCATTTCGCCGGGGTTGGCAATTTCATCAAATTTGACATCAATTACCATATTACCTTGATCGGTAATTACGGGGCCTGCTTTTTTCACGCCCATGCGGAGTTCGGGTTTGCCACCCAATTTTTCAATGGCGTGCATCACTGGTGTTAATGCCATCGGTATAACTTCGATGGGTACGCGAAAAGTCGAACCCAATTTATCTACGATTTTGGAACTGTCAACTACTACAATAAACTGAGTTGCGAGGTAATCGACTACTTTTTCGCGGGTGTGGGCTGCGCCGCCACCTTTAATTAAGTTGAGGTGGGGATCTACTTCATCAGCGCCGTCAATAGCAACATCTATTCTGTCAATTTCATCGAGTGTTGTCAGCGGTACTCCGTACTGTTTGGCTAACACTTCTGATTGAAAAGATGTCGGCACTCCCTTGATATCTTTGAGTTGACCGGATTTTATGCGATCGCCCAATGCTTGAATAGTATAAGCTGTAGTTGACCCGGTGCCGAGTCCGACAATCATACCAGATTTTACGCGATCGGCTGCTGCAAAGCCGACTTGCTGTTTCATCAATTTTACGGGATCTTGTTCTGTGGTCATGTTCGGTACTCCTCAATAGTTTTAAGATTATACCATTTAATGAAAATCGGATTTCTCGATACTTATACTTGGGATTACAATATTGAAACTCCTTACTGCAAACCTTTGGGCGGCACTCAGTCGGCTATTTGTTACTTAGCTGAGGCGTTGGCTGCACAGGGAAACGAGGTATTTTTGCTTAACAATACTTCCGAGTCTGGGATTTCGCGCGGCGTTGATTGCAGGCGCAGGGTGGGGGACAAATTTAATTTAGAATTGCTGCGATCGCTCGATTTTTTAGTTATAGTCAATGTAGTTGGCAAAGCGCTGGAAGTTAAGCCGCTTTTGGGCGATCGCACTCAATTAATTTTGTGGATTCATAACGAACCCGGCTTTGTATTCCTCCAAGATTTTAATAATGCTCAAGAAATCAATGCTTGCGACGCCTTTGTATTTGTCAGCCACTGGCAGCGCGAGCAATTTCACCGGCGTTTTCGGATTGACTCCAATCGCAGTTGTGTTTTAAGAAATGCGATCGCACCTTGTTTTGCTAACATTTTCCCCGATAATCTTTCTATCCTCTCTCATAAATCTCGACCGCCCATTCTAGCTTACACCAGCACTCCATTTCGCGGACTGGATATTTTGTTAAAAGTCTTTCCCGAAATTCGTCAAGCTGTCCCCGGAACCAGATTAAAAGTATTTTCAAGCATGAAAGTACACCAAATAGACGACAATGAGAACCAGCTTTTTTTCGGTCAACTTTACCGGCAGTGTCAGGAAACAGAAGGCGTCGAGTACGTCGGTTCCGTACCGCAACCCGAACTCGTCCGGCAACTGCGTTCAGTCGCGGTTTTAGCTTACCCGAATACCTATTTGGAAACGTCATCTATTGCCGTGATGGAGGCGATGGCCTGCGGTTGCCGGATTGTGACGAGTGAATTGGCAGCTTTGCCGGAAACAACTGCTGGGTTTGCCCGTCTAGTTTCAATGTCAGGGGTGGAAAATTTTGCATCGATAACTAATTGGAAGCGTGCGGGCCAACCAGATTGGGAGGGATATACAAGGCAGTTTTTAGAGGCCGTAGTCGGAGTATTAAATGAGGGTAGCGGTACGGGCGGCGCAACTGCTGAAAATCATCTGAGACAGCAGGTAGAATATATAAATCGATGCTGTACTTGGTCTGTACGATCCCGAGAGTGGCTAAAATGGTTGAATATTATTAGTGTAAAACCTGTAAGAGTGGCAGAGCAAATGATCGGGAATTATTTAGTAGGTTTAGAGCCAGTGAGAGATTATTTTCAAAAGGGAAATTTGCTGAAAGATCGAGGCGATCTCGGTGGCGCAATCGAGAACTATCAGAAAGCTTTAGAGTTCAATCCCGAAGATGCGGAAGTTCATAAAAAGTTGGCGGAAGTTTATGCTCTGCAAGGAGAATTTGAACGGGCGATCGCATCTTGCAATCTCGCTCTTAAATTCAAACCTAATTTTGCTGCGGCTTACTTGACAATGGGCAATGCCCTGCACAGTCAAGAAAAGCTGGAAATGGCAATTCAAACTTACTTGCAAGCTTTAGAAATTCAGCCAAAATTTGCCGAAGCTAGCGCGAACCTCGGCAGTATGTATTACAAGTTAGGGCAATTGGAACAGGCGGCCAATTATTACCAAGAAGCTCTTGCCATTAATCCAGAATTGTGCTCGGTTAATTTGATGCTGGGCAGCGTTTTGCAGCAGCAAGGAAAGTTAGATGCAGCAATTGCTTGCTATCAAAAAGTGCTGCAAATGCAACCGGGAAATGCCAGCGCTGCGGAGAAACTATCGAGTTCGATCGCGCAAAAACAGCGGGAAACTACCGACAGCAAATTTATCGAATTAGAAACAGAATCAGGCGAAGCGCAACCAGTATCTGTCAACAAAGATGAAGGCTACGGCTTGCAGCCTTCGAGTATCAATTTGCCGCCAGCGCCCACCACTGAGACTTTAAATACTCCGTTTACAAACCCCGCCGAACTTTCCGAACAAGTTACCTCGATCAATGTTCCAGATAGCGGACAAGTTGCCAATTTTGAAGAAGTAGAACCGTACAAAAAACTGGCAGAACAGTTTTTAGTTCAAGGTAAAATTAAAGAGGCGATCGCAGCGTGTCAGCAATCGCTAAAAATTCGACCGGATTTCATCCACGCTTACGTCACTTTAGGCAATGCTTTGCAAGCAGAAGGCAAAAATGAAGCTGCGATTCGATCGTATTCTCAAGCCCTAGAATTGCAGCCAAACTTTGCGGAAGTGCGCGCCAATATCGGCAGTATGTATTTCAAAATGGGGCGTTTGGAAGAAGCGATCGCCCATTACCAGCAAGCGATTGCTCTCAGCCCAGATTTAGCGGGAGCTCATTGGAATTTAGGGAAAGTATATCACAAATACGGCAACATCGAAGCAGCGATCGCCTGTTTTAAAAGAACATCTGAACTCAACCCGCAGCTAGTCGGTGCCGACTTCCACTTTAACTTAGGTAATCGACTTTTCAGCCAAGGAAAGCGCGACGAAGCCATCGAAAGCTACGAAAAAGCGATCGCCATTAAACCGGATTGGGCCGAAGCTTACGGTAACATCGGCAGCGCGCATTCTCAGGGAGGCAATCTCGATGCCGCCATCGCTTACTATCAGAAAGCTGTAGCTTTAAAGCCGCAATTAGAAGTTTTGCACTTCAATTTAGCCAATTCTTTTTTACAGCAAAACAAGTACGAAGAAGCGATTACTAATTATCAAAATACTCTGAAAATAAAGCCCGACTGGGCGGAAGCTCACGCTAACCTCGGCAGTTGTTTTTCCATGCTGGGCAGGCTGGAAGAAGCTTTAGCCAGCTATCAGCAAGCCCTGGCATTAAAACCGAATTGGGCAGAGGTTTATTGTCGCATGGGACACATTCAGAAACAAGATAAGCCCTTGGAGGCGATCGCATATTTTGAAAAGGCGATCGAATGCAACCCCACATTTAGCGAAGCCCACCAACAACTCTGCGACTTGCTAAGCCATTCCACCAACCTTGCAGGAGCCCGCAGCGTAGCCGACAAATACTGCGAATTGTGCGGCGAAAATGCCCCAGTCATGTCAGCCACAGCCTACGTCTTTTCCTACCTGCAATCAGGTGTCAGCAAACAGGCAATTCAGAAACTCGAAGAAATCGAAAAATTCTGCTACGAAAAGGTCGAAACCTTTAGCGTAATCGAGCTAAAACTGCTCTACGAAATCTTCCTGTTTGCAGTTTCTCACCTGCGAGACAACCGCGAAAAAAATGCTAGTTTTTACCGCCTAATTGCCAAAGAATACTACAAAAAAGCCGTCCCGCTGCGCCAGCAAGTTAACAGAATCAAGCCAGCCAATTACCAAACAAAACAACAGCCTTTAAAAATCGGCTTCCTTTCCAAACACTTCCGCCGCCACTCGGTAGGTTGGTGCAGCGAAGCTTTAATTCGCGAATTAAGCCGCATCACCCCTCACGTTCACCTTTACGTCACCGGCAAACTCCACCGAGATGAAGTTACGCAGCGGTTTGAAGAAATGGCGGGGAAGTTTTACTGGCCTAAAAAATATCCAAACGGCTTTGCTGACGGCGGCGAAATCTTCGCGGAAGTAGTGCAAGACGATTTGGATGTTTTAATAGACTTAGACTCGATGACAGTGCCAACAAATGTCGAAGTGCTGTATCAATATCCTGCGGGAATTTGCGTTTCTTGGCTGGGATTCGACGCACCCTACATTTCAGATAATCACTACTTCCTTTGTGACGAACACACTCACCCCCCGGGTGTTGAAAAAAATTACTTAGAACAGTTAGTAAGATTGCCAGTTTGTTCTGTAGCAATTGGCGAACTGCAAAGCATTCCTGTGAATCGAGATGCGATTAGGAACGCTCTCGGAATTGGCTTAGAGCAAATGACTTATCTGTGCGTTGCGCCAGGGAGAAAAACCAATCCCGAAATGGTACGAGCTCAAGTTCAAATCCTCAAGGAAGTACCAGATAGTTTGTTAATCCGCAAAGGTCAAGGCGACCCCGATGTTATTCACAGCACTTACCGCGAAGAATGCGAAATTCAGGGAGTAGATTTTGCTCGGATTAAGTTTATAGGGCAAACTAAAAGTGAAGAAGAACACCGGGCTATTTATTATGTAGCAGACGTGCTTTTAGATTCCTATCCTTACAACGGAGGGACTCACAATTTAGAGGCTTTGTGGGCGAATTTGCCAGTGGTAACTAGATCCGGCGACCAATATCTTTCGCGTATGGGTTACGCTTTTCTGAAAAGTGCAAATCTTGATGTTGGTGCGGCCTGGAGTTGGGAGGAATACACGCAATGGGGAGTTAAGTTTGGTCGCGATGCGGGTCTCAGAAATGCGGTGAAAGAGCATTTAGTAAAATCTAAGCAGCCAGAACATCTCGCACCTTTGTGGAATCCTAAAAAGTTGGCTGAGGATATGTATGAGGTGTTTCAAAAACTGTTAGCTAAATAGGTGGCGAATTGCTATAGCAATCCCTCATCAGTTGCGAACTCCTCTGTTGCTCTCGGCTCTTCCTCTGCGCCCTCTGCGTTCTCTGCGGTTCAATAAAAAAAGAGCTATCAGGTAGAGAAACGCGGTTTCTGGATATTTGTACGCTACTCTCGGTAAAGTTTTGTAAAAAAAAACCGTGAAAATGCGTAAAAATTCCGCGCCGAGTCTGATAGATAAATAGCTGATTCATAGTACCGCGATCGCACTAACTTTATGCCAGTTAGGGCGATCGCTTTTTTAGTAACACCAGTTTCAAAAAATAATGCAACAGCAGACAAGCTCCAAACCACGAGCTTCATCAGTCATTCCCAAATCTAAAATCTAAAATCTAAAATCTAAAATCTAAAATCTAAAATAACATGACTGCTGATTAATCACTAATAGCCACTCGATCGCGCCCGCCAGACTTAGCTCGATAAAGCGCCTTATCAGCCGCTTCAATCAACATTTTCGGCGAATTTTGGTTTTCAGAAATCGTCGCCACCCCCATGCTGAGAGTCACGCAATCGCTGACAACAGAATTGATGTGGGGAATTGCTAAGGCTTTGACACGCTGGCGGATTCCCTCAGCAACAGCCTGTGCAGCCGCGATATCCGTATTGGGCAAAATTACCCCAAATTCCTCGCCGCCGTACCTAGCAGCCAAATAGAGCTGTTCTGCGGGTGCATTAGTGCAAGCATCCCCTATCGCCCGGCCCACTTGCTGCAAACAAGCATCTCCGGCTTGGTGGCCGTAATTGTCGTTGTAAAGTTTAAAACAGTCAATGTCGCACATAATCAAAGATAGCGGTTCCGAAGAGCTCGATCGCTCCCATTCCCGATTGATCACCTCGTCAAATCGGCGGCGGTTAGCTAGCTGAGTCAGGCTGTCCAAATTCGCCAACCCGTCCAACCGCTGGTTGGCAGCAGCTAGCTGCTGGTAAACTAAAGATTGTTCGATCGCGATCGCCACTTGAGTACCCAACTGACTCAGCAAATCCATATCAAATTGCTGCCACTGCCGGGGTCCCGAACAGTGGTGGGCAATCAGCAAACCCCACAACTTCGGCACTTGACAAGAACCGTTACCTTCCCGAGGTTCTATTCCCTGCTGGACAATCGGCACTACCAAATTTGCCTTCACCTGACACCCAGCCAAAAAATTCATGTGACACTCGGTCAAATTAGAAGCATGAATATCCTCTACGGCGCGAATGCGGCCCTTTAAATACTGTCCGATGTAAGTATTGGCAAAACAGCAGTCCTCAAATGCCCTCCCCATCAGTGGCATCCATCCTTCTCCAACCGACTCCACCACCACATCTCCGTTCCAATCTGGCCGGAAGCGGAAAACAACCACTCGATCGGTTGCCAAAAACTCCCGCACTTCAGCTACTGTAGTGTTGAGAATATCTTGGATATCTAGAGAAGAACGGATGCGCGATTGAATCTGGGCGATCAGGCGTTCCCGTTCTATTTGTTGCCGCAGCGCGACTTGGGCTCGCTTGCTTTGAGTAATGTCCCGACCTTCCGGCAACAGCAATACTATTTTGCCAGTTTCATCCGCGACCGGTTTGAGAGAAAAATCAACAGTTGCCGTCCGATTTGCACCTTGAATTTCCACTTCATAGCGGACAAATTCGCCTTTTGCCGATCGAGAAATCGCCTCTTGCAACTGTTCCCGAACTTCTGAGGAAGTTCCCCACCACGGCAACAGCCAAAACGGTCGGTTTGCCACATCCCGCAGCTTAATTCCCGCGAAATCTAGAGAAGTTTGGTTAGCTTCCAGGAGAGTGCCGTCCGGTTTCAACAAGCTCACAAATTGGAACGAAGAATCAAAAATTGCCCGAAAGCGCCTTTGAGAATCTCCCAACATTGCCGTCACCTTTTCGCGAGAGGTAATATCGCGGAAGCGCCACACCCTGCCAATAATATTTTGTCCGACTCGAATCGGCTGCGTGTAGCGCTCAAAAGTGCGGCCGTCTTTAAATTCAAGAATATCGCAGCCTTCGGACTCCGCATCGCTGTAAATTTCTTTAACTCTCTGCAAAAAAGCCCTCGGATCTTTAACTTGCGTGGTGAGAAATGCCAGCCGCACCGTTCTATCCATGGAGTTTCTAACTTCTTCATGAATTCCCCACATTTGGACTAACTTTTTGTTAAAACTAATCAGTTCTCCGGCGGTAGTAACGGCGAGAATGCCGTCGGCTGTTGCTTCCAATGTAGCGTGCAGCAAAGAGCGCGATCGCTCTAATTCTGCCGCTATTAACTTGCATTCCGTGAGGTCTCGCACTGCTTTCACCTGCACTAAACGACCTTCCAAAACCGCGAATTTGCTGCGAACATCAGCGGGAAAAGCAGTTCCGTCTCGCCTTAGAAAAATTGTTTCACAGACTGTATTGCTGGCTGCAGAAATCATTTGCGGGGCCTGTTTGTATGATTTCGGCGACAGCAGTTCCAGCAAGCTCATTCCCACCATTTCCGCAGGTTCGTAACCGAACAGCTTGGCAAAAGTGCTGCTGACGCTCAAAATTGTGTCGCGGTCAGCCACGGCAACTGCTTCAAAATAAGCTTCGGATTCAAGCAATCTCGGTGCTGCTGCGCTGCCGCCATTTTTACCGGAATAGCTGTTGTTAATTAGCTGTTTTAATTGCGTATTTGCCGAGTACAAAGCGGTCATGGCTTGCCTGTACATGGCGGTGCGTTTTTCGACTCTTCCTTCCAGCCGATCGCGATAGTCTCGCAATTCTTGTTCTACTCGCATTAAGTCGGTGATATCGACTGCAAAAACTATCACGCCAGCGACTTGACCTGTTTCGTCGCGGTAAGGTATTTTATCTGTCCGCACCCAGCATTTTTGACCCGAGACAGTTGGCAGCAGTTCGACTTTTCCTTGTTTGGGAACGCCGGAATTAATTACTTCCAAATCTTCTAAATAATATTGCTCTGCTTCGTCAGGATAGATTTCATAAAAAGATTTTCCTTCTAATTGAGAGGCAGGCAAACCTCTTGATGCAGCGGCGGCTTTATTAATTCGCAGCAGGCGGCTTGCGGTATCTTTGTACCAAATCATCGCCGGCACGGAATCAAAAATAATTTGCTGTTCTTGGTGCTGCCGGCACATTTCTGCTTCTACTTTTTTTCTTTTAATTATTTCTTTTTGCAATTTCTTGTTGGCTTTTTTAAGTTCGGCAGTGCGTCTTTCTACTCTTTCTTCTAGTTGGTTGTAGTATTGAGCAACCAAGTTTTGCTGCTGTTCGCGCCGCATTGCTTCTAATTTAGACCTTTCGCTAGCAGACAAACTAGACGATACAAAGTCTGCTAATATTTGGGTGAATTCGTGTTCTTCTTCCGTCCACTCACTGCTGGAACCCTGGCGTTCGGCGCTGACTATTCCCGCCAGTTGACCTGCTAGCACTATCGGTACGTTTAACAGGGAAGTCGTACCCCGATCGGAAAAATAAAGACTGGCAAGTTCTCGCGTTCTGGGGTCATTTTCTGCTGCCACCGTTGCGATCGTACTTGCGGATTTTAAAGCTTGAAAATACGCCGGACAGTCGGCGGCTGTAATGATTATTTGTACGGAGTGGAGTTTAGTAGTTTGTTCGTAAAGGTCGATGCAGTGAAGCTGCGTTTGCTCTTCGCCGTACAGCCAAATACTGGCTCGATCGCAGTTGACAATACTGACAGCAGTTTCTGTTACTTCGCGGATAAATTCTTCTAGATTTTGGCGTTCTTTAAGTTGACTTTTGGCTAATTTTGCGATCGCCAAAGTTGGACTGCGCCATTTTTCTCTCTGGTGGGGCGGCGCAGATAGCCGCGCATCGGCCCTAATTTCTTCGCAAACTAACAGTACACTCGGCCCTTGGAACTTGGCAAGCGATCTACCAGCGGTATTTTCCTCTATTTTCCAGTTGACCGCAGGCAGGGTGCGGGCGGTGGCTTTTACCCAGATAATCCTGCCATCTTTGCAAGTCAAGCCACCTTCCCAACAGGCCAATTTTGGAGTTGGTTTACCGTTTTCCGACTGTGCCAATCCGGCAAACTCAGCTTGCATTTTCACTTGATCTTCGCAGTAAAATATGTTAAAAATTGAATGACAAATTAATTCCTGCGATTTGTAGGATAGTCGAGACGCGCCGAATTGATTGAGCGAAAAAACTCTTCCCACAGCGTCTAGAACAAAGTAAATGCCCGGAAAATTGTCGTAGAGAGTTCGATACCAATCCTGTTCGACTTGTTGGCTGCACGAAAGTTTTGCTGCTGCGAGCTCGCCCTCCGTGCCTATCGAGCGAGAATTATTGGTTTCTGGGTTGCTTGAATGACTTTTTTTAGCAAACACTTTTGGCTTAACTCGACTGTAATAAATTTTACTTTCTGGAATTTAACTTTCTTGTGAAACTAAATTAAACCTGTTGTTTGAAAAAAGTTACAAGTTGTAACAAAATTACAACTTGTCCAGCGCGCTGGTTTTCGCTTCTCAATGCAACCACTGTGTTTGTTTGTAGTTGTTAGACCGTCTGCCGGCGAGATTTCGCGCTAATTGCAATGCCAGGAGGTTTAGCTGCAATTACCCGGTCTGTACTTTTAGCATCCCAGACAATGGAAAAAAGCGGCAATCAAGGATTTTAAGTATATATGATAACACTCAAATACCTAGTATTGGGACTGACCTACTTGGGATTCGGTTTGGGATATTTGCCGGGGCTGCGGATGAACCGGGCGGCGGTTGCAATTGTCGGGTCAGGTTTTGCGGTGGCTTTGGGAATACTTAACCTCAAAACTGCTTGGGAGGCGATCGACCCAAATACGATCGTTTTGTGTTGGGAATGACGATCGTGAATATAGTTAATTTGACTGTTGAATAAATATTTGCAAGAATTAAGTTAATTATATCTTATAATGCACGATCTGTCACAGGCTTTAGTCCTATAGTTTATACTTAATCTTGTGCAGCAAACGCTAAGGAGGTAAGAAAGAGTGAGTACCCTAAAACCCGCTGCGAAACCCAGACTTAATTCTGCATTCAAACAACTGATGTCCTTACACTGGGTCATGTCAGCTTGCTATTTAGTGCTGTTTATTAGCGGTACGTCTATGGCTCGATTGCCGAGAGAATTGTTTGTTCGAGGTCCCCTTTACGATTTTCACAAATCCCTAGGGGTACTGACAATGGCTTTGCTGACTTTGCGGATTTTAACTCTGCTCCGTGTATGGTGGAAAAAATATACGAAACGCCTGCCCAAGTTTACAAAGGAATGGTACAAAACTTTTGCTCTGCACGCAACTTTGTACGTTTTTATGTGGCTAGTTCCGGTTGCTGGTTTCTTACTTTCTAACTCTTACAAAAGTAACAATGTGAAATTTTTCGGAATAGTTTTGCCGGATATGTTTCCGCAGAATTCCGCAATAGTTGAGGTGGGAAGGAGTTTGCATTTTTGGCTTGGGTACACGTTTTTAGCGTTCGTAATTTTGCATATTTTAGATCGGAAGAAAGTTGTGAGAGCTAATTGGCGCAGGTTTACAAATTTTGTTCGCACCAAGTTCCAAAAGTCTCAAAAGGTTGGATAAATTTGCGACGGGTACTATATCTCAATTGGCAATGATAAATTTACTGCAAAACTGGCTATTTTCCACGGCGATATTTAGCGCTAGTTGCAATGCCAGCAGGTTTAGCTGCAATTACCCGGTCTGTACTTTTAGCATCCCAGACAATGGAAAAAAGCGGCAATCAAGGGTTTTAAGTATATATGATAACACTCAAATACCTAGTATTGGGACTGACCTACTTGGGATTCGGTTTGGGATATTTGCCGGGGCTGCGGATGAATCGGGCGGCGGTTGCAATTGTCGGGTCAGGTTTTGCGGTGGCTTTGGGAATACTTAACCTCAAAACTGCTTGGGAGGCGATCGACCCAAATACGATCGTTTTTTTGCTGGGAATGATGGTCGTTAATTCGGCTTTGGGAGCATCGGGTTTTTTTCAACTCGCTTTGGAGTTTTTAACTCGCTTTACTCGTTCTCCTTTCGGCATTATGGTGGCCGTTACTTTTGGCAGCGGCATCCTATCGGCATTTTTTCTCAACGACACTACAGCTATTTTGCTGGCCCCTTTAACGCTGAGTCTGACTCGCTCTTTGTCTCTCAATCCTATCCCTTATCTTTTAGCTTTAGCCGGAGGTACTAATTTAGGTTCAGTGGCGACTGTGAGTGGCAACCCGCAAAATATTCTCGTCGGTTCTTTTTCGGGAATTAGTTATTTAGAATTTGCCAGGTCTCTCGCACCAGTAGCTTTAATTTGTTTGCTGGTTCAAGTAGCTTGGCTGTACTTGCTTTATCCAGAAGTGCGTTCTTGCAAATCTTTGCCGGAGGTTCCCCAAGTCCGGTATCGCTTATTCAAGCCTTTACTGGCAAAAAGTTTGTGGGTGACAGCAGGACTTTTAGTAGCTTTTTTAGCCGGTGCACCTTTAGCAGAATCTGCCTGGATAGCTGCCAGTATATTGTTAATTACTAGGCGCGTCAAGTCCGATCGCATTTTGCAAGGCGTTGACTGGAATTTGCTAGTAATGTTTGCGGGATTGTTTGTGGTGACTAAAGCAACTCAACAACTCGGTTTGTTGGACAATTTAACTAATGTGACGGGTACGCCGCTGAGTTTGTTGGGAGTAACGGTTATTCTTTCTAACTTAATTTCTAACGTACCCGCAGTGTTAGTTCTGCAATCGGTGATTGTCAAAACAGATACGCAAGCTTGGCTGTTGTTGGCGGCGGGTTCTACCCTGGCGGGGAATTTAACTTTGTTGGGTTCTGTGGCTAATTTAATTGTAGCTGAAGTTGCAGGACAATCAGGCGATCGGCTGACTTTTAAAGAACATTTGCGGTTCGGGCTGCCGCTGACTTTCGTTACTTTGGGAATAGCTTATTTTTGGCTGTACTAAAAGGCTATAATTATTGCACGATCGTGCTCGTACAATTAAATTTTAGCTTTGGGCTTTTACCTGTGCCAACTGAATTTTTTTTCATGAACCGCAGAGGGCGCAGAGGGCGCAGAGGGGAGATGAGAAGAGAATAAATGAGAGGAAAAAATGTAGGTTTATAACCGAGCACAGATTTCGGTATAAAGTCTTTAGGTGTCTGTTTTGGGGACAACTGCAAAATTCGCGATTTTCCAAGGTTCTATCTTAAATCCTCGTCCTTCGGGCAACTTTTCAGACAAATTGGCAGGCCTTTCTAACAAATCTACTGGCTCTACAATCTCTAATCCCAAATCACTCTTGAATTCTAGCACAGCCTCCTTCCCCTCGGATTCGCAACACCGCAAAATCCACACGTTAGAATCGTCTTCCGATGGTTTGAAAGCCATCAAAACTAAATTTTCGGCGGACAAATCCAAGAATTTACCAACAGCAGGTAAACTCTTGTTTCGATTTTCTCCCAACTGCGGCAACACCTTTACTAGCAGCGGCAAATTCAACTCGCAGCCGCGCCTAACTGTGCCGGCATCCTGCCAATTTCCGCTGTGGGGATACACTGCACAAGTAAATTCGGAAACTCCTACATCTGCTTGTTCATCCGGCCAAGTCGAACCCCGAAGCAATGTCAGCCGAATTCGATTCGGTTGAAGGTCGCAACCGTATTTGCAATCGTTGAGCAAACTCACTCCAAAACCGTCATTGCTGATATCAGTCCAGCGCAAAATCGGCACTTCCCATTTGGCTTTTTCGGCGGGTGTTTGCGGTTTAGTTGTGCGATCGATCGCACCGCCGGGAATTTCGCAAGTTGCCAAATCTGCTTCTACATTTAACCCGAAGGCTGCTTTTACTAAAACGTGATTTTCCTGCCAATCTGCAACTGTCTTGATTTTCAGCAGCGGCGAACCTATTTCTACTATATAATCTTGGCAAAACTCCGATTTGCCAATTTGTCGGACTACCCGCAAACTCTGCCGTATTTCTCCCTGTGCTATCCAGGAAATATCTTTCAGTATCGGCGCTGCTAGTTGATGTTTTTCATAATTTGGGTCAATGTTCCAAGCATCCCAATATTGGCCGCTGTCTTGAAATGCTTGCAGTTGATTGCCGCCTGCTGCATTCAGGACTTCTCGGTTATTTACTTTATCCCAAATGCTGGATAAATCCCCAGTTTGTCCGTCTACTGTTGCCCGAATAAATTCATTTTCTAAAACCATTTGTGCGGCTGCAAAATGCGTTTCTTGACAAGGTGTGTTTTTTTGTGCTATACCGTATGTAAGTTTTGATAACTCTGTCTTTTTGTCGGTTTCGGGACTCTCGGACGCATTATCCACAATTTGAGCGTCTTGGCGACACAGCCAAAACACTTGGTAGCCAACGGCGGGGAGATTATTTGCCCAGAATAACAGTGTAGATTGCGATTGCGGTCGATCGCCCCTGACAATCTGCGAAGCCAGTCGCCGTCGGGAAAAATCGTAAATTTGCCAAGCTGAATCAGCGGAATCGGGAAGCGGTACGGCGACAACCTCAGAGCGCGACCAATTGAGAGTATTGAAAATCAAAATCGGTTGAGCGTCGGGCTGCGGAGGATTCGGCAGAGAAATTTGAGCCGAGATGGCATCCAAAGATTTTAGCAGGATTTCGCGACAAGTGCGATCGACCTCCGCAAAGGCTAGATTAGCATCCGTGTAAACTTGGGCGATCGCAGAACCCGGCAAAATATCGTGAAACTGGTTAAACAAAATTTGTTTCCAAGCAGATTCTAACTCGGATTTCGGATAAACCGCACCAGTACAAATCGTGGCCAGCGAAGACAGCAACTCCGCTTGGTAGAGCAATTCTTCGCAGCGGCGGTTTTGGCGTTTTTGGTCGGCGCGAGTCGTGTAGCAACCCCGGTGGAATTCTAAATAAAGTTCGTCTTTCCAAATCGGGAGAGTGCGGGGAATAGTTTTGAGTTGTGAGATGGGAGGATTTGCATCCGAAATTGCCGACAAGTTTGAAAATTCTAGCGCCCGCAAATTCTCCTGATTGTCCGATTCTGGAACATCACTTTCTGGCCTAGTTGTCGCAACTGCAGGCAAAAACTGACTCTCAATCAAAGACAAATAATCAACCGCTTTCGCAAACTCCAACTTCGGGAAAAAAGGCGACATTTTCCAGCGTTTCGCCACCTCCAACATATCACGAGTCGGGCCGCCGCCGTGGTCGCCAACTCCAGGCAACCAAAGAGCATCTTGCAAACCCGTCTTAACTTGCCAGTCAAAAGCATAACTTGCCATTTTTACAGATTCTATGCCTTCACCAATTGGAGCAGACATCATGCTAAATATTTTAGTACCGTCCAACCCTTCCCACCAAAACACACCGTGGGGAAATTCCGTTGTATCGTTCCACCGCAACTTTTGCGTCACAAAATAATCAACTCCACCTTGCCGCAAAATCTGAGGTAACTGCCACCCAAAACCGAAAGTATCCGGTAGCCAAGCCACCCGCATCAATTCCCCAAAATTTTCTTTTGCATAACGCTGTCCGTAAAAAACTTGCCGCACCATTGATTCAGCGGAAATCAAGTTTAAATCCGGTTCTACCCACATCCCGCCGACAACTTCCCAATAACCCGCCGCCACCTGTTTTTTAATCGCAGCAAATAAGTCCGGCCGATGTTCTTCCATCCAAGCATAAAGCGCCGGAGTAGAATGACAGAAAATCAAATCGGGAAACTCCGATTGCAATTTCAATACCGACTCAAAAGTTCGCTTTGCCGCTTCCCAAGTTTCCGGGACAGGCCACAGCCAAGCTAAGTCTAAATGAGCGTGACCCACCAAATAGATTTTACCTCTATATATAGATGTCAGTTCGCCGCTTTCTCCTATATATATAGATGTAGCGTTGCTATTTTCTCCAACCTCCGAAACTTCCTCTCTTCTTCCTCCCTCTGCAGCCTCTGCGCCCTCTGCGGTTCCCTCATCTAAATCCTCGGAAAAAGCCCGCAAATATCCCAGTAAATTGTGCCGCAAAACCGACAGCGATCGATCGAACTTTTGGCGATCGCACACCGCCGACCAATCGATCGAACCAAGCGCCAAATCAATCTCAGATTTCAGCGTTTCCCCCTTGACAAACATGGGGTTATTTGCTATTGTTTCGGTGGAGAGGTATTGGGAATTTATAAAATCTAAATTTCGAGTTAGCGAATTTTGCAAAATCTCTAATTCGGCAGCTACAAAACCCGGATCGAAACAACAAGAGTCCGCAGCTTCGTACACACAAATCGATCGCACTAAAGCACCGCTATCGTGACCCGGACTTACCAACCGCAAAATTACTAAAAATTCATCTCCGGGATTGGCCGACGAACTCAACAAAACTCGATCGGCAAAATCAAATAAATCTCCCCGTCCGACTAACTCGCCGTTCACAAAAATTTGAGCATCTTCTGCCCACCAAGTCAATCCCAGCAGCAACCGCAAACCAACCACAGGATAGCCGTGCAAATTGTCAGGAATTACAAATTGCTGGCCCAGATACAAAACTTGCTTCCCCGACGGCCAAGCAATATGTCCTTTTTCGTTAAGTTCGGCAACAGGGCTGTTACAAATATTTACCGAAGAGACAGCAGAGTCAGAATCGCAGTACCTCCAACCAGACTGAACTTCCACTTGACTGAGGCGGCGCAACTTTTCGACAGTGGCAGAAATATTGTTGCTAGCAGGTGACACAGAAGCGCTCATATTTCGCTAAAATAAAACTTGTGTATTAATCAAAAATCGGATTGAAACGCCCCGACGCCAAGGACGCGAAGAAATAAAGGTTTCAGAGGGTTTGAAGCTGCGATTAAGATCTCGCTTTGATTTTACAGCAATATTCAGCAATTCCGGCGCGAATCAAAAATCTGAATTCAATAATTAAACTTATGTCCAACGGTTACTACGGCCCATACCAAAGCCGATTATTAAATTTTATATCGAAACAGTCCCGCCAAGTCGCCGACAATTGCGATCGAACTTGGCGTCAAATAAAAGAAGCAACTCTCACCGCCACCCAAATTCTGCTTTATCCAGCTTATTTGCTGGTGCAAAGTTCCCGAATGCTGGGCCGACAGTTGCGGGAATCAAGTCAAAAAGTAGATTTACCCGAACTGCAAGAATTTGGCGGCGACGAAAACCCCGATTTGCTGCAAAATTGGTATCAGGGGGAAGTTTCCGAGGAAAATTCGATCGCCGAAATTTTGCACCTCGCCGAAAATTTGCTAAACTCGTCGCAAACTGCGAAAACTTTAGCCAGCTTCCCGCTGTTAATCGATCGGGGAAATGCTGTTAACGATTTACCTCCGGCTATCAATTTTAGCGGACAAAGCGCCAACCATCAAACCACTTCCGTTTTAGAACACCCGCTTGCTAAAACTGAATTAAAACCGCAACCGAAAGTTGAGGGAATCGCCAGTTTTATCCCAGCCCGCACTTTAGTATTGGTGGGAAAAGAAAATCACATATTAGATATTTTGACACCCGAACAGCAGGAAATTCTCGAAGGTCGCATAACTTGGGAAATTGCCAACTGCGGGTCCGAACGGCGGGAAATTACCCAAAAAGAATTAAAATTTAATCTCGGTTTGGAGTTGGCGGCAAAAAAAGCGCAGTTGCCGCCGGTGCGTCGTTTTTGGGAATTGATGGCATGGATTCAGACGAGTCCGGTTGCTCTGAAAAGAAATCAGTTTGGAGAATCAATCCTCGCAGTTAAAAAAGCGATCGACCGCAATTCAATCCTAGTCCAAAAAGCCCGCGCGCAGATCGAAGCAAAAACCGCACAGCAGTCAATTGCCGCATCGAATTCGATCGACCGCAATACCCCAAAACTAGAAACTAATTTTAACAGCAAGTTCGATCGACCCGCTAATCCTCTCTCCTTTGTTACATTACTCGATCGCGCCGCCGTTAACCTCGAAGAATTTACCCTGCCGCCACCGGCAAAAACCATCGCCCAAACCACAGAAAAACCGGGAGTCAAAATTAATACATCCGGCACCGAAACCAATTTAGAATTGTCCGCCCGCGACATCCTCGAAAAATACGCTCGCAACATCGAACAAATGATTTGGTCGTCAGTAGACCACCTTTTGGGCAAAGAAACGGCAGCAAGTGATAATACGGAAAAATCAGTCGCAATTAAGTATTATTTGAAACAGCGACAAGAACAAGAAAACACGCAAAACAGCCCGGAGACCGATCGACCGTGGCTGAACTGGCAAGACTTATTCGGGGAAGCACCACCGCCGCATTTAATCGAGGGCAGTTCCGAGGTGGCAGTTCAAATCCCAATATCACAAAGCAGCCCAAAAGTCAAGGAAAAAATTGCCGAATTAGGAGAAACGCCCGAAGGTCGATCGACCGCAGTCTCAATCTCCCCTTACCCAGAAGCACTTCAACGCCTGCTGGGGCAGCTAAAACAGAGCTTGCTAGGAAAAAGCCCAAAAAGTAAACCCCAAACAGCATCTGATTTAGCAGTTAGTCAAAAAAATAGCTCTGCACTCGCAGCAGAATCAACCCCAGGGCGCGCGCAGGAAACCGAAGTGCCAAAAAACACAAACCCGAACACCCCACAAAACAGTCAAACCCCAGCAGCGATAACCGAGCAAACCAGCAGATACACCGCCGCACAACAAAAAAAACAGAACCCAGGCGTCCCGGCAGAAGACGACTACTTAGAAACAAAAGCAGAATCGATGGGATACATTAAGCACCCGCTAGAACAAGTGCTCGAATGGCTCGATCGAGTTATGCTGCGACTAGAAAACATCGCCGAGCAACTCTGGAATTGGGCAAAAATCAACTTGCCAAAAATCCTCAAAAGCAAAGATAAAATTGACTAATCTTTAGCTTATGATAAAAAAGTTGCTGCAACAGCAGCAAATGAGCTCAGTATTATGCCATCTTTGGAGACTCCCACAGTGCTAACCCTCAAAATCGTAGTTAATGTAGTTGTTTTATTTTTTGTTTCCCTGTTCATATTTGGATTTTTGTCCAATGACCCAGCCCGGAACCCCAACCGCAGAGACATGGAATAAACAAGTTATCTCGCCCGCTAGCTGCGGGGTACGCCACCGCAGCCCCCGCAGCTAGCGGGCAAACTGGCAAAAATTAGTCGAACAAAACTTGACCTCGCACCAGCAGCGAGGTTATCTTGTGGCGAAAGCAAGTTCTCAAATCAGCCATATTTCGGCGCGCCAAAGCCACTGCAAATTTTAGATGTCAGATTAATGTCTAAACAATTGCCTTTTAGATGCAAAAATTTTCAATAATTTGCACCCTATAAAATCTAAAATCTAAAATCTAAAATCTAAAATCTAAAATCGGATGACTCACCTGTTTTAACTATGCCCTATCCGGTACCGCCGCCAGAACCCCCTGGCATCATCTACATCGCAAAGCCAAAAAAAGTCGCCCTCACTGTCGCGGCCGGCGATGGAGACACCCGCAGCAACCCCGCAGAAATACCGGAACCAAGCCCAGATATCGTTGAGCCCGAACCCACACCGGCCCCAGCAGAACCCGCAGCCACACTCCTCGGCACCACCCCAGCCACCGACCGGCCTCCAGAAATCGCCGACCCCCTAGCGGAAGTGGAAAGCGGCGAGGCAGTGGTGGGATTTCAGCGTCAGGCCCCTGCGGTAGAACCCGAAACTGCGGAAACTCAGCAAGATTCCTCGTTTACGGCTT
Source organism: Microcoleus sp. F4-D5 (assembly GCF_036704885.1). NCBI lineage: Bacteria > Bacillati > Cyanobacteriota > Cyanophyceae > Oscillatoriales > Microcoleaceae > Microcoleus > Microcoleus sp. F4-D5. Next base: position 92,066 of record NZ_JAUBSX010000011.1, read on the forward strand.
ACCAATTGGGCTCGGTAGAAAATGCCATTGCCGTTCGCAATCGGAAACGAACCGCAGAGGCGCAGAGAAAACAGGAGAGAAATATTGCCGGAAAGCAGGAAAGTTGGTATCAGGCCCAAGGCCGGCAGTTAGAAAATAACTCTCCCGAACCTGCTGAAATTCCCGTTCCAGAACCCGCGCCGGAACCAGCACCCAGCGGGCAACAGCAGTTCGACATTCCCGCACCAGAAACTGCCCCCGCACCCAAAACACCCCCTGCGCCGAAACCGAAGCCTAAACCAGCAGCGCCGGGAGTCCGCACTGCGCCTGGTGGGCGGACGGTGCCTTTTCCCGTGACTCCGGCCGATACTATTGAAGTTAAGGCCGACAGCCAAGAATTCGACGACAAGCAGCAAATTGTGACGGCGGTTGGTAATGTCGTCGTGCGGTTCCGGCAAACTGTGATTGATGCCGATCGGGCGATCGTCAACTTAGTCACCCGCCAAGTGGTAGCATCCGGCAATGTCGCCTATACCCGCGGCCAACAAGTAGTGCGCGGCCAGCAGATGGAGTTCAATCTCGGCCTCAACACCGGCGCAGTCGAACAAGCCAGCGGCGAAATATTCCTGCCCGCAGCAGGTAGCGAATTGACCCCCACACTGCCTACAGACATTAGTGCCGGGACGATTCTCGAACAGCCGCTGAGCGATCGAATTACCAGCCAGCAGCCCCTGCGCGGAGTCAAATCCCCCGGCGCCGCTACAGTCACTATCGGCGGCGGCGGACAGCTAGCAGCCCCCCAAGTGGTCGGCGCGGTCAACCGCATCCGCTTTGAAGCAGAACGCATCGAACTCCTGCCAGACGGCGCGAGGGTAGCAACCAACATTCGGATTACTAACGACCCGTTTTCCCCGCCGGAATTTGAATACAGGGCCCGGAGGGCGACGATTAGAAGAATTTCGCCCACTGCAGAGGAATTGGTCACAACTAAACCCCGGTTGGTGTTCGACAACCGGGTGAAAATCCCCGTGTATCCCCGCAGGCAAGTGTTTGACAGCAGGCAGCAAAACGGCCCGTGTTTGACCTTTGGCTACGACGGGGGAGAAAGAGGCGGTTTGTATGCCGAGTGCGGTTTTGAGGTGTTGCAAAACGGGCCGGTGCGGCTGACTCTGACGCCCCAAATTTACCTGCAGCGGCTGGTGGCAGAGAACGGCGGCAATCCGTTTTCTCCCGACAGCTACGGGCTGAAAGCGAGGTTGGGCGCTACTCTGGGCCCGCGCACCAGGCTGGACGGATCGGCAATATTTCTGAGTTTTGAAAATTTCCCGAATTTGCCGGAAGACAGCTTTCGGGGAAATTTGCGCCTGCGGCAGTCGATCGGCACTCACACTCTGGCAGCAGAATACAGTTATCGCGATCGGCTGTTTAACGGTTCTCTGGGCTATCAAACCGTGCAAAGCAGCCTCGGGGCAGTCCTCACTTCCCCAGTCATCCCACTCGGAGACACGGGCATCAATCTCAGCTACCAAGCAGGGTATCAATTTATCAATGCTGACACCGATCGAGCAGACTTGCTCGAACCAGTGCGGGAAAACAACCGCGTCGATCTGGGCCGTTCCCAAGTTAGCTTCGCTTTGAGCCGCGGCTTCAGCCTGTGGGAGGGCGAACCGCTGCCCCGCACTCCCACCCAGGGTTTGAGGTATACGCGGACGCCGGTGGTTCCTTTCTTGCAACTGGCCTTGGGACTCCGGGGAGTTGGTACTTATTACAGCAGCGGCGATCGACAAAATTCGCTCGCCGGCAGTGTCGGCATTCAAGGGCAGTTCGGTCATTTCTCCCGCCCTTTCCTCGATTACACTGGGTTTAACGTGACTTATACCCAGGTGGGGCGGGACGGTATATCGCCGTTTTTATTCGATCGCTTAGTAGATTTGAGAGTCCTGTCTTTTGGACTTGTCCAGCAAGTTTACGGAGGCTTTCGAGTTGGATTTCAAAGTGCTATTAATTTAGAAAGCGGGGAGACAATCAGTACGAATTACACTCTAGAATACAGCCGCCGCAGCTACGCAATTATTTTGCGTTTTAATCCTGAGCGTCAAGTCGGCAGCCTGACTTTTAGAATTAGCGACTTCAACTGGAATGGGACTCCCCAACCTTTTTCCGGGGACGCGCGAACTGTAGAAGGAGGCGTGCGTTTATCCGATTAATTCAATTGGAAATGGATCGAGGATAATGGATAAAGGATAAAGGATAAAGGATAATGGATAAGGGGTAATGGGTAATTGGTAGTTGGTAATTGGTAATTCTTCCTTCTATCGGTTACATCCATTAAATCCCGTACACTGCTCGTTGCCGAAAACCCATCCGTTAAATCCGTTGCATCGGTTAAACAATCCGTTGCCGAACTTCCCTCTTCCCTCTTCCTTCTTCCTTCTTCCTTCTTCCTTCTTCCTTCAAAATCCCAATTCCCAAGTTCCCATGACAGAAGTGACCGCAATATCTGCACAAGCAGCGGCTCTGCTGGTTCACTACGGTTTTGACCTAGGTGGCAAAAAAGCAGAGAAATTGGCGGGTGAATGGCTGACTAAGTATCCCGGCTATTGGCTGCGTTTAGCAGTGATTGAAGCGCTTTATCAAGGGCGCTACAAGGCTGTTTCTGTCGGACAGCTATTAAGTATGTGGCACCGGATAGGCCAACCTCTCTATCATTTCAATCGCGAGTTTGAACGCTTGGTCTGCAACAATTTCCCTCAAAATTTAACCCTTGAAAGTGACGATCGACTGCCACAGGAAGATATACTTGTATCGAACCAGGAATCGGAAAGCGGTGTCGCACAGTTAGATTTGCTTGGGCCGTCAGAGTCAGAAATCCATCTGGCGCCAGATGCAGAAGTCCCGACAACAGAGGCGCAGGAAACAGAAAAATTGCCCGCAGCCGATCGCACAAAAGAGAATACAGAAGTTGTAGTATATGAAGATGTGAATGTTACTGCCCTCGCCGATCGAGCCGAAGCCGATCGCAAATTAGCGGACACACCTGTGGCAAAATCATTCCCAGTTGTCAAACACACTGATTTTCACACTAAGTTAAAAGCCATTGCCCGAGAAGGCCGCAGAAAAAAGGGAGAAAGCAGAAATAAGGTATAATACCATTTCGATTTTCGATTCAAGAATTACGAATGACTGATGAAGATCGTGCTTTCGATCGTGCCTGCAGTTCATTCTTTTTGGGAAGCGGTGTAATTTTTGGGAATTACATAGTTGTTTGTGACAGTTAAGTTTTCGGACTTGCTCCCATCCGAATTTCCGAACAAAAAGAAGCTTGTTCAGTACCGTTAGCTTGCTTGACAACGCTAGTCCGCAGCCGCAGGTTGGGCATGAGATACCACAGCCTTTCTTCGGCATGGAGGGTGTCTGATTCTGTAATCAATGTCAGCACATCGTCGCTGCCCATCACGTAGCGGCCGTTACCCTTGTCTTGCAACACTTTGCCTTCGCTGGGATTATCCGGATTGGGTACGATTGCTAGTATTGTAGAACCGATTTGTTTAGCTTGGTTGCGATCGGGAATACCGTCCCAAGAAACCCGAAGACTGGTTAGCCCAGTTGAGGCTGGGTTAATCGAGTGTTGTTGGCAAAGTTTGACGACTGCTGCATCGCTAGCCGTCAGTATTTCTATTTTGAGGTCGGATTTACCCGCCTGCAATTCCCCAGAATTGAGATTGTGTACGGTGCGCTGGGAAAACCATTTGCCTGCACTTAACTCGAAAAACTCGATAACATCCATGAAATTAGTCTCTAAACTCAATACTGCTCTATTTTCGATCGCGACTTGCGCCCTATGGAGTCAGAAACCAGGTTTCTTCCTGCGTACCTAGCGGTCAAACCAATGATTTTGTCTGTAAACCCGGTTTAAGAGTGCAAGTCCTGTTCTATATTTTAAAGGAATGGGGCGCGCCTGCAAAACTTTCCGAGAGCTGTGGGCGAAGCAGATTGCAGGTGCGGTTGAGTTACGGAGCCCAATCAGGGGACATCTGCTTCGCTGATGCAAAGGAATGGACAGAAAATAAGAGCATCCGGCATCATGTTTCGTTAACAGTCCTGGAGGCAAAAACCCGGTTTCTTCAGGTAATTTTGTCATCTTCGCTCGCAGGTGACAACCAGAAACCGGGTTTTTTGGTCGAGTGCGTCCAGGACTGGTTAAAAAAAGCCTTGTTCCCACATCAAATAGGATTACCACATATCAAAATTTTTAGCTTTGACAGTGTGGATCGATCGACAATCATTCCCCAAAGATCGGCTATGTTAAGAAAAACAACGATATATGTCAGCTTTTGTCGGTCGGTAAATTTTGCGCTGTTGAGTTGAATGATATTAGCTGCGGTTTACTTGAATCGCACTCCTTAAAAATTATCAAAGCAGACTCAGACTAAAAAACGAGCAATTCATCGAACCATCACCAAACCGAGGGCAGCACCCTAGTAGCAAATAGCATTGAAATATGTCATGCTAAGTCAAGAACTAAATCAAGAGAAAAGATTCTCGATCCGGTTTCCAGCAGGGTGCAGCTAGCGATCGTATACATTTAAAAAAGACATCCGTAAATTTATGAGCGAGTTTACAGAACGGCTGGATCGAATGCAGCCCGCAGAAAAGACGCACTACCTGGGAATCCTGCCAAATCAGCTAGCAGCGAGTTCAGACTCAGAAAAATTATACAGCTTACTAACAGATTACAATTTTATTGAAGCCAAGCTGTCAGCATCGGGAGTCCAGTCGCTAATAGAAGATTACGATTTAGCAACCAGTCCCGATATGATAACCTCAGACCAAAAAGCCGACCAACTCAAATTAATCCAAGAAGCAATTCGGCTGTCTGCCCATATTCTAGCTAAAGACAACACCCAACTAGCCACTCAACTAATTGCGCGCTTGATGGGCTTTGAAAGTCCAGAAATTCAAGAACTGCTAGCACAAGCAAAACACCAAAAAAAACCCTGGCTGCTGCCGCTAACCCCCAGCTTTACTCCTCCTGGCGGGAGATTGCTACGCACCCTCACCGGACATACAGATTGGGTACAAGCTGTAGCAATCACCCCCGACGGCAAGCGGGCAATTTCTGCCTCCTCCGACCACACCCTCAAAATTTGGCACTTAGAAACAGGAGAAGAACTTGCCACCCTCAAAGGTCATCTTACCTACGTCAATGCTGTAGCTGTCACCCCCGACGGCACTAAAGTAATTTCCGGTTCTTGGGACAATACTATTAAAATTTGGGATGTAGAAACTGGACAAGAAATATTTACCTTTGCCGGCGATACTTTTGCCGTAGAAGCTGTAGCGGTTACTCCCGAAGGCAATCGAGTAATTTCTGGTTCTTGGGATGGCAGTATTAAAGTTTGGGACTTGAGAACCACGGAAGTAATCTTTAACTTCAAAAGTCACAGCAGTTTTGTCCAGTCCGTAGCAGTAACTCCTGATAGCAAACACTTGATTTCTGGGTCTGGCGACAATAGCATTAAAGTCTGGAACCTAGAAACGGGAAAAGAACTTTTTACTCTCACAGGTCATGCAGACTGGGTAAAAAGTGTAGCAGTTACTCCCGACGGCGAAAAAATAATTTCAGGGAGTTACGACGGAACTGTTAAAGTCTGGAGTCTGTCAGAAAAAAAGAAACTTTTTACTTTAGGAAAACACAGCAGTTTCGTTCAAGATGTGGCCGTCAGTCCCGATGGCAAACGAGTAATTTCGGCAGCAGGCGACAAAACGCTGAAAGTGTGGAATTTGGAAACAAAAGAAGAACTTTTCACTTTTACCAATCACATCGCCCCCGTGAATGCTGTAGCTGTTACCCCCGACGGCAAGCGGATAGTTTCTGGTTCGTCGGACAAAACTCTCAAAGTTTGGCACTTAGAAATAGGAAAACAAAATTTATCATTGGCAGGTCACGATGACTGGGTAAACGCTGTAGCAGTGACGGCGGACGGTACGAAAGCGATTTCCGGTTCAGGAGACAACAGCATTAAAGTCTGGAATCTCAAAAACGGACAGGAACTTTTTACAATTCCCGGACATGAAGATTGGGTAAAAGCGATCGCCGTAACAGCAGATAGCAAGCGAGTAGTTTCGGGTTCGGGCGACAAAACTGTGAAAGTTTGGAATCTTGAAACCGGAAAGGAAATCTTTACTTTCATGGGTCATACAGACTGGGTAAATTCTGTGGCAGTTACGGCCGACGGAACGATGGCAATTTCGGGTTCGGGAGACAAAACTATTAAAGTTTGGAGTTTAGAAACAGGAGAGGAACTTTTTAGTTTTTTAGGTCATGAGGACGGGATAAAAGCTGTGGTAGTTACTCCCGACAGCAAGCGGATTATTTCGGCTTCCGGCGACCAAACTCTGAAAGTTTGGAGTTTGGGGAAAGAAAAGAATATTTTGGCACATTTCTGGAATTTAGCCGTCAAAAATCTACTTTTCACTCTCAAAGGTCATGAGAGTTTTGTGAATGCTGTGGCAGTTACCGCAGACGGCAAATGGACGATTTCTGGCGGGCGGGAAAACCATCTGAAAGTTTGGGATTTGTCAAGTAGAAAAGAAATTTTTACTTTGGTAGGTCATGACGATGCCGTAACATCTCTGGCGACTGTGGGAAATAAGGTGATTTCTGTTTCGGATGACAATACTCTCAAAGTTTGGGATTTGTTAAGTCGAGAAGTAATTGCTAGTTTCAGGGGAGATAGTGCTTTGAAATCTTGTGCTATTGCACCGGATGGAGTGACAATTGTGGCGGCGGAAGCTTCTGGACAGGTGCATTTTTTGAGGTTAGAAGAGGGGAAAAAATAACCTACGGGTAGGGACACGGCAATGCCGCGTCCTTACAAATATAATGTGAAATTAACCGAGTTTGATATTAATTATGAGGGTGCACAGTCTGCACGTTACGGCTTAATGTAGCCCGATCGCTCTTTTCCCCCATCTAGTTTACAATTGTTCCGGATCGATCCCCATCGATCGCAGTCTTTCTGCTAGGACAGCAGCCCGCTGTTCGGCTTGTTCGGCCCGCAGCCGTTCTTGTTGTGCCTGCTGTTCGGCTTGTTCCAACCTGCGAGAAACCTCCTCATAACTTGCAAACGGTTCGCCGTCAGGGCGATAAATTTGCAACTCTTCACCCGACAAATCAAAGCGAATGCCGAGTCGGGGGCTGGCCCAATTTTCGATCGCATCAATTACGTCCAAACGCCCCCGTGAACGAATCCAACCGCTGCAATCGTTGCGTTCCGGGTCGTACAGGTAATATTCCTCTACCCCGTGGCGATCGTAAAATACCTGTTTTTTATTCATTTCTGTTAGCCTGTTACCGGGATAAAGAATTTCAAACACTACTTGCGGCGCGATATTTTCTTCTTCCCACTGCTTGTAAGAACCCCTATCTCCTTTCGGTCTGCCCAAGACTACCATCACATCCGGGCCGACGCGAATCTTGTTATCTCCTTCGACGGGATACCACAGCAAATCGCCCGCGACAAATACATTCGGGTCATCGGCAAATAGCCGCGCTAAATTTTGTTGGATGATCAGTATCCAGCGAAATTATTTAGTATTATCTGACAGAGGTTTGCCGTCGCTGTCGGGCTAAATTACATCAGGTTTTTGAGGGGACTTGAGTTGAGTTACCATAACTGTTGTCCGGAGTGAATAACTGTTGAATTTAATTTAAGCTTGTGGGAAAGGTGAGAAGTGCGATGCCCTGGAGGATAGCTAAGCTTCACGACCTTTCTCAATACAATAACCTCTTCCTCTTTCTCATTCTTCTGGCCCCTCTGTGGAACAGGCGGGACGCCTGTGAATTTCTGCGGTTCATTAAAAAAAATCTCACTCAGCATCGAAAATAGGGCAGACACCGCCCGCCCTACAAAACTACTTCCTCAGCAACTTCACCCCGCGAATCGAATAATCCAAAAGCTCAATTGGGTGCATTAAAGTAACTTGCTTTCCCTGCAACTCCAAATGCTTCTTAATTTGCAAAGAACAACCCGGATTAGAAGAAGCAATCAACTCCGCCCCAGTATTCAGCAAATTCTCCACCTTTTGCTGTCCCAATTCATCAGCAACCTCCGGCTGAAGCATATTGTAAACCCCCGCACTCCCGCAGCACAAAGCCGCATCCACAGGTTCTTTTAACTTCAGCCCAGGGATTTGTTGCAGCAACTGACGCGGCTGCAAACTAATCTTTTGCCCGTGCAACAAATGACAAGCATCCTGATAAACTATTGTCAAATCTCCCTCGATCAAAGGATTGAGTTTCGCCGTAATTCCCGCACTTGCCAAAAACTCTTGCACGTCCTTCACATTAGCAGCAAATTTATCAGCTTTCTCCCGATAATCCGGGTCATCTGCTAAAATGTGACCGTATTCTTTCAAAGTGTGACCGCACCCAGCAGCGTTGATAATCACCACATCAACGCCAGTATTTTCAAAGCTATCAATCATTTGTCTCGCCAAAGATTTCGCCTGTTCCGCTTGGCCTTGGTGTTCTGGCAAAGCAGCACAGCATCCCTGACTTTTAGGAATCACAACCTCACAACCGTTAGCCGTCAAAACTCGCACCGTAGCTTCATTAACTGGCGAAAATAACAGCCGCTGGATGCAGCCTAAAATCACGCCGACTCGATAGCGTTTCTCCCCTTGTGCCGGAATTACCTCTGGCAAATTATCGCGGAAAGAATCAACAGTAACTTTCGGCAAAATAGATTCCATAGCCGCCAATCGGGGAAATACTTTTTTCAGCAAACCTGTTTTGCGGACAAGTTTTGGCAGTCCTAATTTTTGATAAATAAACAGGGGTACAAGCAAAGGCCGCAATCTGTGAGGATAAGGAAACAGATTAAAAATCAGAGTCCGAATTACATTGTCGGAAAAAGTGCGTTCCTGATTTCTGGCAACTTGGTGGCGAGTTGCAGAAATTAATTTGTCGTATTGAACTCCAGACGGACAAGCTGTAACGCAAGCTAAACAGCCCAAACAAGTATCGAAATGCTGTGACGTTGCTTTGTTTAAAGGTGCGTCGCCTTCGTTAATTGCATCCATTAAATAAATGCGGCCTCTGGGGGAATCCATTTCTTTGCCGAGTACGCGATAACTCGGACAAGTTGACAAGCAAAAGCCGCAGTGAACGCAAGTATCGATTAATTTCGGGTCGGGCGGATTTTTGGCATCGAAACCCGGGATTTCAAGGGTTTCTAAGTGGGGATTTTGTGCTAAAAAATTGCTGGATTTGGCAGGTCTTAAATCGTCGCTGGGAACTTGAGATTTTTCTGAAGTTTGCATATATGACAGAAAGAAAGAACAAGGAAAAAGTAATAAAGCCTGGTTATCAGTCGAGAAGTTAGAAGCAATCGACTGCCTATGTTTCAACAATCAAGAATATCCTAACGGTAGGGCGCGGTTGCTATTCATAGCAAGCACAGATCCGTCAAACAAACAAACACTTCCCTTCATTTCTCTTCCTTCGCGGTCTAGCGCTAACGCGACGAAAGCGGTTCGTAAAAAAAATTTAGTTGACAAATGAATTAGACCCGGATTGAATAAAAACTGAACTCCTTACTAAAAACTTTAAACTAAATACCGCATATAAAACGATGGGGACTCCAAAGATTTTCCGGGTCAAACTGCTGTTTAATCCGCTGCATTAAAGCGATCGCACTTCCAGTATAACCCCAAACATCTAACTGTTCCTTGATCTCGTTCGACGCAGCTAAAACAGTCAGAAAACCGCCTTTCGCTTCGCAGCCTCTGCGTATTTGCAGCAGTGTTTCGGCCGTCGCAGTCTCAAACCGCAAAACCCCCAAACCGCTACCTGCATGAATCAAAGCGTCTTGTACGGGGAATTCCTCAAGTAGTTTGACAGCTTCCGACGGTCTAACTCCTATTTTGCAAATAATGGCTGAGTAGTTGGCTCTATTCCAGACTGTTTCTGGCAATCTTTGCCATAATTGATTCTCATCATTGTCGCGACAGATATTTGCTTGCAAACCCAACTTTTCGGCAACTTGCAGCAAGCGGGCTGATTGTTCTTTAACGCTCTCTGCGATACTTTGAAATCTTACTATCAATCCTTTGCCCTTTCCTAAACCTAATTTTGCTACTAAATCAGGTGACAGCAAATCAACGGCTGTCGGAGTCAAAGCAGAAGACAATAAGATTTGAGCTGCTTGAGCTAAAGCATTAGTTTCTCCTGCGAGCACTACGGTTTTCGACGCTTCCGGCAGCGGATAAACTCGGAAAGTTACTTGACCGATCATGCCCAATGTGCCGTAAGCACCGGTAAACAGTTTCATCAAATCGTAGCCGGCGACATTTTTAACAACTCGACCTCCGGCTACAGAAATTTTACCGTCCGATCGCACAAAGCTAATTCCCAACAGCATATCGCGAACGCCCCGATAGCGGTGGCGCAGGGAACCCGCGTCAGCAGCAGCGACAATGCCGCCCAAGGTTGCTTCTTGTGGATAAGCTGGGTCGATCGCCAAAAATTGATTTGCTCCGGCTAAAATTTTCTGCAAGTCGGCAAACTTCATCCCGGCTTCTGCAGTCACCGTTAAATCGCCCACAGCGTGTTGTACAAGTCGATTGAGGCGCGAAGTGCTGACAGCCACAAGCCCCGCTGCATCAGAAGAACCCCCTAAATCTCCCTTAAAAAGACCCACTGGGAGTGAATTCTCTCTAGGGAAGTCTAATTTAACTAAACCGCCCCAATCAAGTTTGCTGCCGCTGCCACAAGGCAAGACGGCACAGCGATTTTGCACAGCCCAAGCAATGACAGCCGCGAGTTCTTCCTGAGTATTCGGATAAAGGGTACAATCTACTTTTCTGTCGGCGGCAACAGCTTTTTGTATGCGTTCTTGCCAAAATAGCTCTGTATCTTGCCACAGACAGATGCCAGAAGCGCCGACAAGGCTTTCTAATTCTTGTGTGCTAACGTAATTTTCGGTAGAAAAAAAATTCATTCAGGTTATCAGACGCCCGGTAAAACAAATAATCAAATGACTGCCTAAAACTATTAAATATTAAGAAGGGCGCGATATTGTAAGCATGAAGAAACAAATGTCAGAAAACCGATTATCAGTAGGAATTACCGGTCTCAACGAAGTGATTGGCGGCGGCCTAATACCTCAGCGCTCTTATCTGGTGCGCGGCGGCCCGGGTACTGGCAAGACTACACTGGGCTTTCACTTTTTGGCTGCAGGTGTGGCTCTGGGAGAAAAGGTGCTGTTCATTACTTTAGGAGAACCGGAAGCCCAACTGCGCGCCAATGCTCAATGGCTCGGTTTTGAAATCGAAGCGATGCCGTTCCTCGATTTGAGCCCCTCCTCAGAATTTTTTACCGAAGTTCAAACCTACGACATTTTTTCCGCCTCCGAGGTAGAACGAGAACCGACTACGCAAAAAATTATCGAACAGGTACAAGCTGTCAAACCGCAGCGGGTGTTTTTGGATGCGATTACTCAATTCCGCTACTTAGCTACAGACGAGTTCCAATTCCGCAAACAAGTTCTATCTTTTCTGCGCTTTTTAGTAGAAGGGGGGGCGACGGTAGTCTTCACCTCCGAAGGCACATCAAGTGCTCCGGATGATGATTTACAATTCATCAGCGACGGAGTAATTTATTTAGAACTGCTGCCTGAAGGGCGCACCGTGTCTGTCACCAAGTTTCGGGGTTCCAACTTCCGGGACGGCCGCCATTCGCTGCGTTTGAGCGAGACAGGAATGCAGGTATTTCCGCGACTGCTGCCGGATAATTATCAACAGGATTTTATCTCGGAGCCGATTTCTTCGGGGATTCCTGAAATGGACGAAATGCTGCACGGTGGATTGGAACGGGGTACTGTGTCGGTGATTAGCGGGCCTAGCGGTGTGGGAAAAACCACGGTGGGCATTCAGTTTATGAAGGAAGCAGCCGCAAGGGGAGAGCGATCGGTAGTTTACATTTTTGAGGAGTCAACTTCTACTCTGCTGCACCGCTGCGAATCAGTTAACATACCGGTTCAGCAGATGATCGAGCAAGGAAGTCTTTCGGTGATACCTGTGGAACCTTTGCTGTACTCGCCTGATGAGTTTGCCAATATGGTACGCATAGAGGTGGAGGATCGTCAGACGCGGATTGTGATGATTGACAGTATTTCTGGCTATCAGCTTTCGATGCGGGGGCAAGATTTGGTTAGCAATTTGCACGCTTTGTGCAAATATTTGAAGAATATGGGAGTCACGGTAATTCTCATTAATGAAATAGAAACTCTTGCTGGAGATTTCCGAATGACCGAGGTCGGGATTAGCTATTTGGCGGATAGTCTCGTGTTTATACGCTACCTGGAACATCAGTTGTCGGCTGGAACAGAAATCTGCAAGGCGATCGGAGTCATTAAAAAACGAGTCAGCAATTTCGAGAAAAGTTTGCGAGAACTCGATATTACTCGCTACGGTATCAAAGTCAGCAAACCAATACGGCGAGTGCGCGGCATTTTGAGCGCTGCGCCGCTCTGGATGGATGTAGAAAGTGAAGATTGAAGCGGGGCTATTTCTGCTTTTTTTGGGCTGATCCAGGCTAATTTTGAAATAGTTAGTTTATTGCATAATTTAATGTTAATTTATTAGTAGAATCTGTCTCTCTCATTTGTATCGCAGTCTCGCTCCCCCTCGCATCCCCCTTAAAAAGAGGGCTTTGATATCTCTTGTCCCCCTATTTTTAAGGGGGGTATGGGGGAGGGAGACGATTGTGATTCAAACAGAAGATACTACGTTTAACCTTAAGTTGACGGGAACGGTGCGCCCACAAGCGCCCTACTTCTATCTAAAATCTAAAATCTAAAATCTAAAATCTAAAATCGATGGATGATTAGCAATTCAAAAATTCTGGCGGTAGATCGCAACCAGCGCAATTTGGAACTGCTGTCGCAATTTCTGCACAAAGAAGGATACCAGACAATGATGGCTTCCAGCTTTGAGGAGTTTGCACTGGCGATCGACCCGCCTCATAACATTGGGATAGCTTTAGTAGATATTTCTGGTTTCGACCGCCGGATTTGGGATTGCTGCGAACAACTGCGAAGTCACCAAATCCCTTTTTTAATACTTTCGCCCAAACAAAGCGCTGTGATTCAGCAGGAAAGCTTACACCACGGTGCTCGCAGTATACTAATAAAACCTTTGGCCGTTAGACAGTTACTAAGCCTTGTTCACAGCTTGCTAGGAGAACCTCCGTGAGTCAAATTTTATTGCTTGTCGAACAAAAAGAAAATCGCCGCCTCTTGTTAGAATGGTTAGCAGTTAATTACGTGGTATTGCTGCCCAATTCAACTAATGAAATTGACGATTTATCGCAATTCAATCAATCCTTTGGCATGGGTATTATTGACGGTCTTGCCCTCAAACGCCACTGGCAGTGGGTGGCCCAAAAAAAACAAGCCGAACATCCGGTTATTCTGCCTTTTCTTTTAATTACATCGCGGTCGGATGTGGGGATGGCAACGCAATTTCTCTGGCAGACAGTAGATGATTTAATTCTAGCTCCGATTGAGAAGATAGAATTGCAAGCGCGGGTGGAAATTTTGTTGCGATCGCGGCAGTTATCTTTAACCCTAAAATTGTCTCACGACCAACTCGATCGCTCCCTGCAAACAGCCCAAGAACTTAACCAGAGCAAAACATCTTTATTGTACATGATATCCCATGACGTTCGCAATCCTTTGAACTTCATCATTGGTACTACACAACTTCTTACTAAGTATAAATTGAAATTCACTGACGATAAAAAACAAGAACTTATAGACAAAACTCAAGCAGCAGCAAAAGGCATAAATTTGTTATTAGACGATGTTCTGCTCATCAACCGAGTTGAGTCTGGGAAAGTGGCGTTTTGCATCATCCCGCTAGACTTAGGAAGCTTTTGTAATGAGGTAGTAGAAGAGTTTCAGAACAGCCAGAAATTGAAACCTGAAAATTCTCAGGTGGGGCTGATTTTTGTCAATCACAGCCCCTTTGCGACTGCGTGTTTGGAGCCAAGCTTGCTCCGGCGGATTTTGATGAATTTGGTATCTAATGCTATTAAGTATTCCCTCCCAAATAGTCAAGTAACTCTTGAAATGAAAGTCACCAAAACCGAGGTAGCTTTCTCGGTAGAAGACGCAGGCATTGGTATTCCTGTTGAAGACCAAGAACGGCTATTTGACTTTTTTTACCGGGCTAAAAATGTCACTAAAATTCCCGGTACTGGACTAGGGCTGAGCATTGTCAAAAAATGCGTTGATTTGCATGGTGGCGAAATTACATTTACCAGTACCGAAGGAGTCGGTAGCAAATTTACAGTAACATTGCCGATCGCAGAAGTTAGCAGCGAGCAAGTATTCCCTGCAAGGGATTAAACTATAGTAGGCATTATAAACAAGCAATTCAATTTGGAACTTGAAGATGTAATGGCACTCGTCCATTCAGCCCTCGCAGTAGCGGTAGCGTTCCCTATTATTGGCACTGTTGTGAATGGCGCGTGACAGACTCGCCAGCGGCTGCAAACCGCTGGCGGTAGCAAAAGCAAAATTCCCCCGGTTGTCGCCCCGGAACACCTAAAATTGGGCAGATTGCTCACTGGTGCGATCGTCGAAGTTACCTTAATTGCCCTTGCCTACTCTATTTATTTTAACAGTATTGTGGAGAAGGATTTGTGGAGCCAATCGCCGATGCAAGGGGCAAACATTATACTAATCTTTGCCGGAAAAATTGCTTGTTTGGGATTTTTCAATCGAGCAAGAGAGAAACTTTGCCGGGGAGTATTTCCCGCTTTGAATGGTGCCAGTTTGGTAGTTTGCGGATTTCAAGAGGCGATTTTTCGCAGGGAGGATGAATGGCTGGTTTCTCATTTTTATTACGGCATCACTGCGGCACTGTTAAAGGTTTTTCCTGGGCAATTACGCCGGAAATCGATCGGGATTTATCGCTGCGCTGGCGAAAAATTCACACATTTTTAAACTGCATCGCCCTGCTGCGATTTCTCGGTCAAAGAGTTACTGGCTCTCGCGATTTGTTTGAGATTCATTTAAGCTGAAAAAAATAACACCTCGATCGGTGCGATTTCCCAAGTTAAAATAGTCAGTAACCAGCGCCAAAAATACAGTAAAATAGTCTATTTTTGGGATTAGTATTTTTTGATTCGGACTAATTCAAAGTTCTAAAGGAGCAATAGCGTTAAATAAATTTTCGAGCATCGAGCGCAACAAAGATTGACTTGCTAAGATTAAACCCAATCGGGCTTGGGCGAGTTTTGGCTGTTCTGTTTTAACTTCTCCCCAAATTCGGCACTGGCTGTAAAAAATCTGAAAGGCTTCGCTCAAACTATTGGCTAATTTGAAATAATTTACTGGTTTTTCGAGTTTTTTTACGTCAAAATTAGGATATAAATTATCTAACACTGTTAACAGTTGCGATATTAAACTGCGTTCTGCTGGATGCACTAACCGCAGTCGATCGCCCTCGTCAATCCAAGGGATAGGATTTGGACTCGCCAGCAACCAAATTTGCGGCGCTGTAGCGAGATCGGGCTGGGCGATCGCAATTATCCGATCGCGGTGGGCCATTCGCAGCAGTGAACAGCAGCGCGCGTGGCTGTACTGAATGGGAAACAGCCGATCGGCTGACACAACAGGAGATAATATTCTAGATTCTGGAACTGGGAGGTTGGTTTGAGCTAAACGCTGCAACCAGACGGCTAAACCTGCATCAGTCAACTCCAACTCAATAATTCCCGCCGGCGCGACTTTAACGGCGAAATCTGGGTAGCACAGCGGTTTGAGAGTTTCGGCCAACTGTGCCGCGATTGTCTGCGGTGTCTGCTGCCAAGTTTTAGCCAATTTCAGGGCGATCGCAGACACGTACAGCACCCGCGCGCTATCTTTACTCCGATTTAACGGAAATATTGCACCATTCTCAATCAGTTTGTTATGGGCGGGCTGGATGCCTGTTCCACAATCAAATTCACTCTTCGGTTCACAGGCATCTTGGGCGGGCTCGATGCCCACCCCACAATCAAATTCACTTGTTGTAAAACAGGCATCTTGCCTGTTCTTGAGAATGGTGCCACCTATGAGATTTAACGGAATTTTCCCTAGTGTTTCTTGCTGGGCGATCGCCCTTTGGAACCTTGAAAACAAGAAACACTTCACTGTAAGTTCTGGGCACTGCGAGATATTTGCTGTATCCATATCGGCCGATCCTGCGGTAACAGGGGCGGTTGACTGTTACCGCTTGCACTGTTGTTGTACGTTAAACCGCTGATGTCAGAGATGCTCGATCGACTCCCTCGGACGGGGCTACATCGAATTAATCTGCTCTATAGCGATTTTTGGGCTAAATACTACAATAAATTTACGACAAATTTTTTGCCGATCTATACCATTTTGATGTATTTTTTGTTACATTGAATGTTTCGGTAAAACAAAGAAAAATCAGCACAGTTAAGAAGCGTGCAAGCTTGATCGGGGGTTGGCTGTCTCACTTTGTATCGCGCTGCTAGCAAAAACCGTTTTTCTCACTGATTAAATATATCCCAGAGCCTCACCTATGCAATCAACTTCCACACCTCTAGAGACTATCGATCGACCTTTTATCACTTGGCAGCGAATTATCGACTGGGCCCAGGAACACTACCGCTGCCGGACTTTTAGCAAAGACGAGCGGATTCCCGCAAGACCCGGACTGCTGTATTTAGTCCAGAAAGGTTCTGTGCGGCTCGTAGGCAGCGCTCAAGTTAGCGCCGCAGGGGCGAAGTCAAAATCTGCTGACAAAACTACAGAAGAAGCTTTTTTGGGCTTCGTCGGCGCCGGTCAGCCTTTTGAACTGGTTGCTCAGTCTCCGTTTACTCTCCAAGCTTACGCCCATGCCGATCAAACTCACGTAGTGTGGATGTACTGGCACGACTTGGATAATTGGCCTCACTTTCGCAGGGAAATTTTGGATGCGTTTCGCTACCAGCACCAGCGGAAACTTCTCTGGCTGAGCACTTTGGGGCAGCGCCGGACGATCGACCGACTGCTGGGATTTCTCACTTTGTTAATCGAAGAGTTCGGCGAACCTTACGTAGGTGAGGGCGAACCGGATGTGGTTCGGGGCTACCGGCTGCCTTGGACATTGACTCACGCTCAAATTGGCAGCGCAATCGGCTCAACGCGGGTGACGGTGACGCGGCTGATGGGTAAGTTGCGATCCAAAGGTTTGATTAATACTGAGGATGATAATTTAATCTGTTTGCCGGCTAAGTCTAACCCTCAAAAGACAAAAAACCCAAAGGAGGATGTAGAAGCATTCCTCGAAGATTCTCTCGACGACGAAGATTCTCTCGACGACGATTCTCTCGACGACGATTCTCTCGAAGATTCCCTCGACGATTCTCTCGAAGAAACTGCATAAAATCCTGCGGGCAATTGCCAACAAACAGGGTGTCGCTATTAGTTGTTAGCCGTCGCGCTCAGTCGCTCGACAGTGTACGATGAATTGTGTAAACTTTTCCCGTTCTCGAAAGGTGCGACTGGCAATGACCGATAACAAGCAAAAATCTACTATCCCGAACAGTCAGCAACGGGTGGTATTCTGCGACTTTGACGGGACGATAACCGTTGAAGAAACTTTTGTGGCAATGCTCAAGCATTTCGCACCGGAATTGTCGTCTCAACTGATGCCTGAAATATACGCTAGAAGGCTGAGTTTGCGATCGGGAGTGCGGCAAATACTAGAGTCTATTCCCTCGGAATGTTACGGGGAAATTGTGGAGTTTTCTAGGGGAAGGCTGATGCGGCCGGGATTGTTGGAATTGCTGGATTTTTTGGACGAGAAAAAGGTAGATTTTGCGATCGTGTCCGGCGGTCTTCGGGTCATGGTAGAGACGGTAATGGGCGATTTGGTACACCGGGCGAGGGTTATTTACGCTGTGGATGTGGACGCTAGCGGCCCTCACTTGCAAGTCAATTCTAAGTTTGAAGGAGATGAGGAATTGGTGTCTAAGGTGCGGGTGATGGGGCAGCACCCCGCCGAGGAACAGGTGGCAATCGGAGATTCGCTGACGGATTTTAATATGGCTTTGCAGGCTTCGTCGGTGTTTGCGCGCGATCGGCTTGCCCAGTATCTAGACGAACAACAAAAGCCTTATACTAAATGGGATAATTTTTTTGATGTGTTGGAAAGTTTGTCCGAGAAATGGAAATGAAACTATCGCCTTTCTCAGGTAATATAAATTCCGTTTGCATCGGTATTGTATGATGTTAAATTTTGTAGGGTCGGGTTCACCAACAATAATTGCCCGTAACAGACAATATAATAAACCCGCCCCCGTGCATATAAGTCCGATGCTACCGGATTTTATATAAGGTCTGCAGCGCGCACCCTGCGTTTAGATAAGCCAGCGCAATTCCTAATTAACGTAAAAAGTAGATTAAAAGCTGAGGATTTGTAAAGAATGAGCGGCGATTTGAGATCGGATTTAATAGCAGCAGCAAAACATTTTTACGATCGCGGTTGGATGGTTGGTACTGCTGGCAATCTTTCAGCCCGCTTACCAGATGGCAGTTTTTGGATTACTGCTAGCGGTCGCGCGAAAGGGCAGTTAACTGAAGAAGATTTTATCAGAATGAGCTCAGACGGCGCAATTGTCGAGCAACCTGTTCCCGACAGCCGCCCTTCGGCCGAAACCAGCATTCATTTAGCCGTTTACAATTGTTTTCCAGACGCTAAAGCTTGCTATCACGTGCACTCCATCGAGGCAAATTTAGTTTCTCGCCTAACAACAGGAGATGCAGTGCCTTTACCCGCGATCGAAATGCTGAAAGGTTTGGGGGTATGGGAGGAAAACCCGCAGGTGGCGATACCCCTATTTGCAAATTATTTGGAAGTCCCTAAAATAGCCAAGGAAATTTGCGAATTTTTTGCTATTTGTGCGCCCTCTGTACCCGCTTTGTTAATTCGCGATCACGGGATCACAGTCTGGGCAGACTCGCCAGCGGCTGCCTACAATTACGTAGAAATTGTAGAATACATTTTTCGCTATACGATCGCAGCCCGCCAATTAAATTTAGATTTGAGATTTGAGAGTAGAGATTGAGCGGTGCAGGAATTGCGAGGCTTAGGGATTTGAAATTAGGAAGCGACCAAACATCGAGAATAGACAACAATACAGACAACTATTATGGCTAAATATACCAGAATTTTATCCATAGATGGAGGCGGAATTAGAGGAATTATCCCCGCGCAAGTAGGAGTTACCATTGAGTCAAAGCTGCAACAGAAAAGCGGCAACCCAGATGCGAGAATAGCTGACTATTTTGATTTAATCGCCGGCACGAGTGCGGGAGGAATTTTAACTTGCATCTATTTGTGTCCCGATCCTGAAAATCCCAGCAGACCTCGGTGGTCTGCCCAAGACGCCGTTAATTTTTCGATTAAAAGCGGCCGCGACGTTTTTAAGAGTTCATTTTGGCAAAAACTCAGATCTATAGACGGTTTGATAGATGAGAAATATGCGAGCGATCGCTTAGAAAAATTATTTTGGGAAAACTTTAGAGATTGCAAACTCAGCGAACTGCTAAAACCTTGTTTAATTTCCAGTTACGACATCGAAAGGAGAAAAGCTCACTTTTTCGATCGAATAGATGCTCAACAATATCCAGCAGAAGACTATTTTATCAGAGATATAGCCAGAGCCACATCTGCCGCTCCCTCTTATTTTGAAGTTCCAAAAATCTACTCTTTGACTAACGAACGCTACGCTTTAATTGACGGGGGAGTATTCGCAAACAATCCGGCACTTTGTGCCTATGCAGAAGTTAGAAATAAATTCAGAATTCCAGACGATCGCCGCGACAAAGGCCCGACAGCAAAAGATATGGTAATTTTATCCTTGGGGACGGGAGAAGCTCAGAAAAAATTCCCCTACGAAGAAGTGAAAAATTGGGGTCAAGTTGAGTGGGTTGAGCCTTTGATTAATATCATGATGACCGGAGTTGCTGAAACTGTAAATTATCAAATAATCCAAATTTATGATGCGGTTGAAAGACCGAATCAATATTTGAGAATTAGTCCAGATTTGAACCGCGAACAACCGCTGCCGATGGATGATGCCTCGGAAGAGAAGATATCGGAACTGCTGAGAATTGGCAAGGATCAAGCCGAAAAATATAATGAACAGTTGGATAAGTTTATCGACTTGTTGCTTGCCGAATAGTCATAATATTTGAGATTTGAGATTTGAGATTTGGAAATTAGTGATGATTACCGCAGAATCAATCAGTGCCAATCTCAAATCTAAAAAAGTATAGCGTACCAACTGCAGGGCAGGCAGACTGAAAATATATGTTGACAAATCGTGGAATAATTGCTGTAGGATTGCCAAAAATCTGTAGGTGGCGGTTCTTCGCCCTGTTTGCAATTAATCGCGAGCCCTCAGTCATTGGTTAAAAAATACCAAGAACACGATCGACCTCTAGATGAAACCTTCAATAACAGGTGGTTTCAGCGGTTTTTAGTGACGCTGTTCCTGGGCGGCCAAGTGCTGCTGCGCATACTCCAAGGCAAAATTGACCGCCGCCAAATCATGGAACATTTAGTAACAGTAGGCCTGGGTTCTTTGCATTCCGTGCTGCTAATAGCCCTTTTTGCCGGTATGATTTTTACCATTCAATCCGGCAGAGAATTGGTTCGCTTTGGGGCGGTTGGGGCGGTGGGAGGTGCTTTTGCTATGGCATTTTGCGGCGAATTAGCACCACTTTTAACGGCGGGCGTGGTGGCGGGACAAGTAGGTTCTGCCTTTGCGGCGGAGATTGGAGAAATGCAGGTGACGGAACAAATAGACGCCCTGTATATGTTGAGAACAAATCCGGTTGATTATTTAGTAGTGCCGAGGGTGATAGCTTGCTGCATCATGCTGCCGATTTTAACAATTTTTGCGGTAGCGGTGGGGATTTTGGGCGGGCTGTTTGTGGCGGTTAATTTTTACAATTTGGAACCGTCGGTATTTTTGGAATCGGTGCGGACTTTTTTGGGGCCTTGGGATTTAGTAACTGTGGCGATTAAAAGTTTTATTTTTGGGTTGATAATTGCCCTTGTCGGTTGCGGTTGGGGCTTGACGACGACGGGCGGAGGTAAAGGAGTAGGCAAAGCTGCAACGGCGGCGGTGGTAACTTCTTGGGTGTTTATTTTTGTCGCGGATTTGTTTTTATCGCTGTTGATATTTCACGAGTTGGGGATTCCGAAAAGTTGATAATCTTGGCGATTATAGCCGGAGTCAATCGATTTTAGATTTTAGATTTTAGATTTTAGATTAAAGAATTGAAGCATTGACCCCAGGGGTAAACTCGGGGGGCAAGTTTCATCGGATACACGTCAATACGGTTCAGATAAGAATAATCTGATTTCCTTTCACAAGTCGGGAACTCTCATAAATGCGTGAAATGAAATTCGTCTGAAAGCGCTAACCCAAGCGTATTGGGATACAGGTTTTTTATTTCTGGACGGATGAATCCGCGGGCTTGTATCCTGGATGCTTTCGTTCAAGATGCTTAAATATTAAGGGTTTGAACAATCATCAACCCGATTGCTACCAGGATTGCTATAAAATAATATGAAGATTTTTTTAACAGCAGATGAACGCAAATAAACTCTGATAAATTTGCATCAGCGTTCATCAGCGTTCATCCGCTGATATCTGCGGTTTAAAACTCTCAACTTGAGACTTTAGATTGGAGAAAGGAGGGCGATACACTCGAATTGCTTTAATTGGAACTTTCCCGTCAGTTTCGGGGACGATTTCGAGGATGTGTTTGGAGTTGCTCAAATTCTGAGCTAATGTTGTAGGGTATTCGCGGCTTGAATCTGCAATCTTTGGCGGAACGTATGAATCAACAAACATCGGCCGCACCTGCCAGGAAATCTCAAAGCCTTTAGGCGTCTGTTTTTTAGAGTATTCATAGGCATTTTTCAGCCACCAGTTTCTCGCTTCAATCACGACGCGGCCAGAGTTTGAGATAAAAAGTTCGCCGTTTGTACCGCTGCCGTCGTAACCTGTTTTAGAACCTACAACGTCAAATTTAAACTTGCTGGCGTCGCTGTTAATCTCAGTAATTACGGCTTTCCAATCTTCGACGATTAGCGGTTTTTGGCTGGATACTTGGAGAATAGCCGGCCAAGCGACGCCAAGACTAACGCTAGGTCTGGTGATGCTGTAAAGTTCAGGGAATTCTGAGGGTTTTTTGCCGTCGATCGCAATTCTAGCAGAAATTGCGTTGCCGTTGAAGGTTGGATCGGCGATCGCATCTATTTTATTTCCTTCAAATTCTAAAACCAACTTCCCATCTTGCCACTTAACATCGCTGCCAACTGTATAGGTTTTCACTAAATCGTGCTGCGGTTGAGGAGAATTTGGGTTGTATCGCAGGTGCGGTTTTATCAAAGCAGCTAGCAGAAAATTTCCCCAATCGTTGAGGTGAATTTCATCGCTCAATAGCTGTTTTGGCTGCAAGCGATTATCTTTCAAATACCTGCGCCAAGGTTCGCGAATTTCGGCGATTTCGCAGCCGTATTTATCGGCCAACTCAGGCAGCCATTGAGTAGAATGAGTGTTGTGCCATTCGTATCTGTTTACTTGTTCTGGGTCGTCGCTGCTGCCTGTCGGCATCCAATCGATGTGGTCTGAGTGCAAGAGTATTTCGCTAGCAGTGCGGCTGCGGACATTGGCAATTATGGCTTCGTAATCTTCACCGCCTCCGTAGACGTGAAAAATTAGCAAATCTGGATAAAAAGGATACAAATCGTGTTCGCTGGGACGGATTAAAATAGGGGCATAAAATCCTCCGATCGCCCGATTTTCCACAATCAAATCTGCATAGGGAAATCGCTGTCTCAAATCCTTCGCTACATCTTTCCACCAATCTTGCTGAGTGATGGATTGACCGTAGAATAGGATACGCACTTGCCGGCGTTCTGTTGGAGTGCTAGTCGCAAGTAGCCCCATTGTCCTTTGAATTCTTGCTCCAAAAGTAGCATTATTTTCAATAGGGGCGGGTGGGGGAAATGGCGTATCGGCAGCGATTATTTTGATGAGCGGAACTAACAGAAAGCTCACACACAAAAAAAGCAGCCACAAGTAGCGGTAAATTTTTGATTTTATGCTCTTTCCCTGCCGTTTTGCCATTGTTTTATTTTTCCGTTCTGTAAAACCCACCTATAACTACCAAGAGTAGTTGTAGGGTGCTCTTCGGCGCACCTTACGAGAGCTTTCGGGTACAGGACGCGACCTCACGATTAGCTTTCGGGTACAGGGCTGGCGCACCTCACGAGTAGCTGTAGTTTAGCCTGTATCGAAATATATTACCAAATTGAGCGAGACAAAAAGTGATATAATGCCAGCTAATTAATTGCAAGAGATCGATCGCACGTCAAATGGATTACAAAACAGCCCGCAGTTTTCTGATCGACCAAGGAACCGCCCTCGAAACCAAGAAAAATCCCGACGCCTTCCTGATGCGCCTCAAACAAGGTCAGCCGCCCGTACCCGGACAAGTGACATCGATTTTATTAGCTTTAAAAATATTGTTTGAGGGCCTGCAAGAATCTCCAATGCTCGATCGGCAATTAATCTCGGCACTGCATTTACTGTCAGTAGAAAGTTTACTGCAATTTGAAGCTGGACTCCGCAGAGGAGTTTCTTGGCCGCCGCTGCTGAAAGAAGACTTAAATCGAATTGCGATCGCAGTCAAAAATATCTTTTCCGGCGTCTGGCAATAATTAGCTCGGCAACCACCGATCCCGATACCCACCGCCAGCAAACTCAAAATTTTCTCCTACAAATTTTTGTAAAATTTTATGTTAATCTTGCTACATTTACCCTCAAATTGTGGCAGTTTAATATAATCGGTTCTAACCAGCAGTTGGAGAAATTACTCATGAACGCAGAAGAACAGGCTAGACAACTAATAGCACGAGAAAGGCAGCATAGCGAACACTTGCAAGAATCTATGCTCAACCGTTCCTCCCACGAGCTAGAAACACCTCGGGAGGGAATTGCTGAAGAAAAAGCCAGAGAATTAATGGCTCAAGAAAGGCAGCACAGCGAACACCTGCACGACTCTATGTTAAGCCGTTCCTCCCAAGAGGTAGAGGCATCGATCGCACCCGATGACACTGACAAATAAATTTTGTTAACACAAGACTTACGGAGAAAAAACAAAGAAACCTGGTTTTTATACCAGAAAAAACGGCTGTAAAAATGTTTTTGTGTTGTAAACAACCAGGTTTCTGCGTCCCGCAATAGTTCAGCACAGCAAAACTCTACTCAAATCGAGGAGGATTTCAGGTGCATTCAAAACAGCCCCTGCTTGGTTGGCAGCCGCTATCACCAACCTCAAGGTGCCATATATAGCAAGAGAAAATGCCAAGTTCTACTGATCGCGAAAGCTTTCGAGGGATGCCAAAAGACTTGGCAGTCCCGCCAGCGTTGCAGACACCAAAGCATCATCTTTGTAAACTCGCGATCCGACAATATGGATACTTTTGGACGCAGAGGTGATAGAGTCTCGCCGTTCCGAATTTCCGGTTTCAACCCGCCCTAAATTTTTGGTTTCTCGCGTCACGCAAAACATAGCAGTATCCTCGCAGTATAGTCAATTAATCCCTAAATATGCGCCCGTAAAAATTCTCAGGGCTTGCTGTATTTTTATATTATTACTCAGATAGTTAACAGAGATGAAAGCATGAAATAATTATTCATGATAGCGAGGGATCAACTTAAACTGCTTAACAGCTTTTATTAATTTGTTACACGGCGCGCGTTTGTTTCAGCCGATCGCCCGCGACGACACAGACACCAGCAATCAAAAAGGCGATCGCCCCCACAATCGCCGTTGTAACAGCAGGAATCGCGTTTGGTACCACAAACACCACAGAGTATAAACTCATCCCCAGGGAAAAACCGCCAAAATACAACCCTACGCCGAATCCTCCTCTGCGCGGAGGTACCAGAGACAAAGCAAAAGGAACTGTACCAGTAGCAATCAAACTGTTGGTAAAAATCACAGCCAAAACAATCGCCGCCACCATCACCAACCCCTGACTAAAAACCATTGCTAACAGCAAAATAGCCGTTGCTACCAATCCACCCAACAGCATCCGCTGGTTTCCCAAGCGCACCGCAATCACGCCAGCCAGCAAAGAAGCAACAGCTAAAGCCAAAGTAAATCCCGCCATTAAAAACTTACTATCAACATCGGCGATTTGAGTTTGGAAAACATGGGGCAAAATCCGTTCCCCCATCGCCCGAGTTCCCCAAGCCACAGCCATTCCCGTCACCGCAGTTAACCCCAGCGCTGTGATAGAAACTCTCTCGGAAATTGCAGTATCCGGAGGCAATTCTGACAGCGCAACATCAGGATTAACCGATCGCAAAAAAGCCACCGCACCCAACAATACCAACGAAGCAATAGCAAAAGCAAAAGCTGACCCCAAACTCAGAATAAAATCTCCTGCAACAGGCCTTGCCGCCCCAACCAATCCCCCTACAAGCACCAACAAACTCATGGCTTGGGGCAACTGGCTTTGAGTTGCATATTGGCCCAACAGCGACACTGCAGGCGATCGAAACATCGCCATTGCCACCGCCCAAGCTACTACTACCGCAGGCAAAATCCAGCGCAGGGGCGAGACTGGATTGCCGAAAATAAAAATAGCCGGGATCGCAATAAATAGCACCGACGACAGAATAGTGCCGACAACAATTAGCGGAAAACGAGTTCCCATCCAGCGACGCTGCTTGTCAGAAAGCCAGCCAGCAAAAGGTTCGATCGCAATGGCCAAAGAATCCTCTAAAATTCCGATACCCCTGTCGAATCCCGCAAAACCAAATCCCGCTAAAAGTTGAGGCAAATACAGTCGGTAAAGCATCCAAGTCAGAGTAATTGCTCCCTGCAAAGCTGCCACGCCTCCCACTTGCCGCCACAAAATTAAAGACTGAGATTGAAATTTTTTCATGTTTTTGACAATATTTTATGCGGTCGGCAGGGGGCTGGTTTATCTATACTATTAGCTACCTAAAATATATCTGGTGAAACCGGCACCTTGTATTTTGAAAGACGTAAATGGCGATTTATCGTTGTGCGGGGGCGGGTTTATGAGATGATTGGTCTTAGGCACTGATAGTTGGTAAAAGCTGCCCCTACAAGTTATCATTCTTTACCTATGTTTTTTGTACTGCATCCCCTTGTAGCACCAACAGTTATAGCTCAAATTAGACCGAATGTGCAAAGCTTGCCCGATGGAGACTACCGCTACCGAGACTCCTTTGGGATCGATCGACCTTTTCGAGAAATTCAATTTCGCAAACAAGACAAATACATCACCGGCAGCGATTCCGACCAACGCACGGGAAAAAGTTACTGCTTTCGGGGAATCCCCCAGCAGAACAACATTATTAACATCACGGTAGCGACCGAAATTTTCCCGAAAACAGCACAGCAAACCGAGTGGAAATTAGCACCGGGAAACCCCATTAATTTCGACAAGCTTTATCCGCTGCAAGCAGGGCCGGGATTAGAATTGTACAAATGTTTGACAGCATTTTTACCAAAATTGAAGGATTAGTTACTCGTTACTTGTTAGGGGTTATTTCTTAAGCATTTTGGCTTGTTAATAACCAATAACATTCGTTGACAGTTAACATTCAACCGTCAACAGTGAAGATTTAACTCCCTAAGAACCAGCATTTTCCAATTCTTCCAGCAGCATTTCCCGATAGACTTTCGGCAAACTAGAACTCATAGAATTGTTCTCAATTCCATATCCCAAACTCGTCCAAGTTCCCGAAAGCATCCGCAATACCTCAGTTAATCTTTCCTGCCGCAGCATCTCTGAAATATCAGCTTTCCAAAACTTGCGATCGCTCAACCAAGCATAAACCACAGCATCCTGATCTTCTGGTTCAAAACTGTAATCTTCCCAGAATAAAAAATTAGCACGACGGCCCTGATAGCGCTTAGCCTTCTCCTTCCAAGTCGTAGTCAGAAATTGATAGCGGCCCGCTGCGGTAGTACACTTGCCTCGATTCGGGCCATTAACAATCTTCACGCACCAGTCAGGATGGCGGCTCAAATCTAATATATATTTGCCACCGTAAACAACGTGATAAGGTCGAGCAACATTCGACTCGCTAGCAGAAATAGTTCGCATTAGCGCTCGAATGTAAGGATCGCCGGTTTTCATAGCCAGCGGCGGAAATTTTCTCACCTCACTCCGCGACTGCGAAAACTGCTGATTTCCCGGCAAATTAGCAACCAAAAAAACACCGCCGCCAATCACAGCGCCGATTAAAAGTAGAAATCCGAGGATTTGAATTTCCGATCGCCTCAGCAAACCCCTTTTTCGACGGCTCAATTTCTCAGCTTCGAGCAAAGTCATTTCCATTTCCGCAATTTCGGCTAATTTTCGAGCCACCCGCATCCGTCGCACCCGAAAATCGTATTGATATAGCGGCGCGGCTAACAGCATTAAACTCGATAAAGCCCCCGCCAATTTACTCAGCCAGAAATCGAATTCACTGGCTACCGCAACATTTGTCAGAGTAGATATTCCTGTGAGTAATTGAGCCGGATCGATCGATCGCGCGGGCCAATAAAAAATAGCAATTTGCACCAGCAGCGACAGATTAAATGCAAAAAAAAGCACTACTAAAGCATTCAAGCCTTCTCGCAAGTGCGATCGAATACCAATGTGCCGGCCCTTGAACTTGCGCGCAACGCCAAAGCTGCCCAGCAGCATAATTAGTAAGGGATTTAAGATTTTGACGGCGAACAAATGAAAAACAAAAAACAAAGGCAACTGAATCAACCAAGCCGCCAGCAGTAGAGTCAGAAAGCCGATATCGTCGCTGACAAAAGGAATGCCCCTGCGAAGGACAAAACTAAAACTCTGAGCGAGAGCAAATGCCCTTAACCACGAAATCGGATAGGGGAACCAAGCTGGCCACTTGAGAGTTTTCATGCTGAGAGAGGGAAATTTCAACGGCGAACAGTAAAACTACTAAGATTTTGCCAGATTTGGCGATCGGAAAATTGGTGTGGGGTGCGTCAGCCCCAATCTTTGACCCACATCAAAGTGTTTTTTGTCTGACGCACGGAACCCAAGCGAGCCTAATTCAATCAAATCACACTGGCAAACAACTCCTCAAAACTCTTGTGCGGAGCCTCCGACTTAGCGACAATTTCCACAACCTTGTTGCGAGAATTCGGCAGAAACAACGCTTCCACGCACACTTGGGCTACCTTGGTGCGGGAAATGCTGCTCTCAAACATTGTGTCCGCACTCCCCATGACGATCGCATCTGAATTATCCTCATTTTTGAGACCGCCCGGACGGACGATCGTATAAATCAAGCCGCTTTTTTGCAAATACTCCTCAGCTTGTTTCTTCCAAACCAAAATCAGCCAGAACAAATTCAGCGGGTGAAAAAACTGAGAGACGCACAGAGAAGTCACAAGCACAAAATGCTCAATGCCCTTAGCCTTAGCTGCATCCACCAAATTTTTAGTACCTTCAAAATCCACTTTGTAAGGCGCTGTCGGGTCAAAACCAGGGGCCGCCCCTGTCGCGCACAGCAACACCGTACTATCGCCGATGGCATCGCCCAGGGAAGTCGCATTTAATACATCCCCGGTCACTAACTCAGCCTCCGGTGGTAAAATCTGCTTAGCTGTCTCTAAATTTCGGACTAAGGCGCGCACCGGAATGCCTCGCTTGACTAATTCTGCGACGATTCGGCGGCCAGTCTGACCTGTGGCTCCTGCTACAAATGCTTTCATAAGTCGAGTTATGCTGAACAAGGGGTAAGTTTTGTTACTATCGATTTCTCAATTGTAGGGAGGAAACTTCCTGAACACATCCCCAGCCCGATCGGTGCGTATTACAGGAGAGTATAGGATGAAGCAGGATTCCGCTGAATATCAAAATTTTGAAGCTTCTGACAAAAATTACTACCCAGATATGAGTTTCCGACAGCCCGAAAGTGCGAGTGCCGATGCAGTAGAGGAAGTTGAGCCGATTTGGTTTCACGCATATTTTGAAGACAGCATGGAGATGTACGCGGATGCCCAGACGGTGGCGAAGCATTTGAACAACCACAAGAGTTGGTTTTGCCAGTGCGCTTGGCCGATGAAGGCCCAGCCGATCGGAGAAAACGGCTATGATTTGTTAATCGGCCGTTTTGGGGCTTTTGGCTACCGCGTTGAGGCGAGAATTGGTTTAGAGTTGCTGCCGCCTGACGCTGAAGGCTGCTATTTGATTAAGACTGTTCCAGTTCCGAATTATACCTCGCCCGGGTATGAAGTGGATTTTCGATCGGCAATGAAGCTAGTGGAAATACCGTCTCAGGAGTTTGCCGCCGATTGGCCTGCGTCGGAACGTGCTAAGCTGCCGCCTGCGATTACCAGTGCTACGTGGAAGCTGGATTTGGCTGTGGGAGTTTGCTTTCCCAAGTTTATTCGATCGATGTCTCAACCTTTGATAGAAAAAACCGGCGATGCGCTTTTGGAAAAAATCATCAAACAAGTTAACCGGCGCTTGACTTATAAAACTCAGCTTGTTTTTCACGAAAGTTTGGGCATTCCTTTTCCCAAAAATCCTAAGAAACATTAAGTCCGATCGCACTTAATCACATTTGTAGGGCGCTGATGGCGCACCTTACCCTTAAGTGCGATCGCAATAACTCATATCATTTTTTATTTGAGACTTCGGCGTTAGCGCTCTGTCGAACGATTTTAGATTAAACTATTGGGAATAACTGCTTCTGTATGGGTTGGGTTCGCGGGTCTACAGTTGCTTTTTTGAAACTGATATCACTTCCTTCGCGTGCTTAGGGCGTACCTTACCCTCTTTTATTGCACGGAACAGTTGCTTGACCTGCTAATTCCAGTAACCCGATTATTGCTAATAAAATTTAAGGTAAGGTCGTGATTGTCTTTTGACATATCCTCTTGTATTATCACCATAATTAGTTTTTATTAGGGGTAAATTTGGCACGGGTTCGACACAATAGTTTCAAGTCAGAGGTCATCAACTTCGAGAGCATTGTTATTCAAAGATTCTCCTTCTATCATAATGCTTTCCCTCCTTATTCCATCACGATTAAGCAGTGTAGCCGATGCAGTTCAAAGCTGGCTCCGATCGCCCTCCGAAACTAGCAAGTGTCTCAGATCACAAAACAGATCGATCGCCCTCACTGGCAAAAAACCTAAGATTATGTCAAATTAAATAATGGGCGATCGAATAAGTCTTGCCATATCCGTAGAAAGTTATGACAACAAAACTAAGAGCGACAGACACAAAAAAAATGGAGATAGACTGGCAGCAGTTGAAGGCAGACCAAGAACTAATTCTCAATCAAGTAGACAATGCGATCGCTCTGTTCGACTCGTCTGACTGCTTAGTTTTGTTTAACAAAAAATTGGCCGGAATCTGGGGACTGTCCCCAGAATGGCTGGCAACAAAGCCGAAGTGCCACTTGCTGTTTGCGGAAATTGTCGATCGGGGTTACTTGTCCCTTCAGCAGTGGCAAGACTTTCAGCAAGCACTCGAAAAATCTCAGGATGGAAGTTTATCATATTATTTCGAGCAATCTAATGGGGTTTGTTTGGAGGTGTGTGCCACGATTACCAACAGCGGCGGACGGCTGTTGACCTTTAGAGATGTTACGGTATACCAAAACTCCCAAGCTAGCTTGAACGCAGAAGTCAGGCGGCTGAGCTTTCTTTTAGGTTTAACCGAACGCCTGCAAAACTCTTACTGTTTGCAAGAAATAGGTCAGTTTGCCCTCACCTATCTGGTAGGGGCAATGAATGCAGCTTTCGGAGATGTCAAGGTAATTACCGGCAAGGGAAACGACCGGCAAGCGGCGGCGATTTGCAACCAAGTTTCCAGTAAATTTTTGGCTACTTACGGGGAACCGGTAGTCGCAGGAATGCAAGAATTGCTCGACCAAGGCATTCCCTACGGCATCGGTTTGCTGTGGGAAGTGGTGAAAACCGGTCAACCTGTGTTTGTCGAGGATTATGACCAACATCCCAATGCCGTGCCGGAATTTCGGCATCCGGGAATTGGACAACTGGGGATTTTTCCGATCGCAGCCACGGACGGTACAATTATTGGCGTACTGACGCTGGAGTCCCGCAACGTCAAAAAACTGCAAACCGCCCTCAACCAAGAAGTGCTGGAGGCTGCTTGCCGGACTCTGGGGGCCGCGATCGAGCGGGCTCAGACACAAGAAAACCTGCGTCAAGTTAACGAACAATTAGAGTATTCTTCTCAGTTGAAATCCGAGTTTTTAGCCTCGATGTCCCACGAATTGCGGACGCCTCTCAACAGCATTCTCGGCTTTTCTGACTTGCTGCTGCGGCAAACAGCCGGACAGTTGAGCGATCGACAAATCAACTATTTAGAACTGATCGAAAAAAGCGGCCAGCACTTGTTGCAGCTAATTAACGATATTCTCGACCTTTCTAAAATTGAAGCGGGGAAAGTAGAACTCAATTTACAACTGGTTCGCGTTCACGAACTCGCGACAGACTGTCTAAAAATGATGCAGCCGCGCGCAGACAAAAAGCGAATCGGTTTGTCTTTAGAACTCGACTACCGCATTACTAAAGTTTTGCTCGACGAACGGCGAGTGCGACAAATTGTGATTAATTTACTTTCTAATGCCATCAAATTTACCCCAGAACAAGGACAAGTTAAACTCAGCGGGCGTCTGGTCTACGGCAGTGAAATAAATGGCGACTACCGGCCGGATTGTTCTCCTGTAAATGCCAGCACTCCTTATTTTTGTTTTGAGGTGAAAGACTCCGGCATCGGCATTCCTCAAGACCGCTGGCACTTGCTATTTCGACCTTTTCAACAGGTCGATTCTTCCCTGACTAGGCGGCACGAAGGTACAGGTTTGGGTTTGGCTTTGACTAAGCGTCTGGCAGAATTGCACGGGGGAACTGTTTCTTTTCAATCTGTTTGCGATCGGGGAAGTCTTTTCCGGGTTTGGCTGCCTTTGACGGAGATGCGTCAACAGTTGGGAGACTTTGCTTCTTGTACTTTGGATTCCAAGTTAGTCCCTGCTTCTGCGATTGCTTTACCAATTGGCAGCAAACGGATTTTGGTTGTCGAAGACCAGCCTTTTAACCAAATGTTAATTTCTGAGGTGATGGAATTGGAGGGGTACGGGGTAGAGATACTCGCGAATGGGAAGGCAATGGTCGATCGTATTCTCGCTGCTTCTAAAGCCCCGCAGTTGTTGCCGGATTTGATTTTGATGGACATTCAGTTGCCGGATGTTGACGGCTTTGAGTTGATGCGCCGAGTTAAAGCAGATCCTGTCTGGGAGTCGGTACCGATGATTGCTGTGACGGCGATGGCCATGCCCGGTGACCGCGATCGATGTTTGGAAGCAGGCGCTTCTGGTTATTTGAGCAAGCCGCTGGATTTGAATTTGACGATCGCAACTGTCCGTTCTTTTCTGACCTAACAATAATTATTTCCAGTTCCAGCACTGCCATTTATAATAATTGATAACCAGAAACGTTAAACTCAATAGTAGATAAATATCTATAGGACTTGCGTACACTTGCCTCAAAAACCCGGTTCCTACGAAAAATATAGACTTTAGTAACTATAAATATACCAATTAACCAGTTTTCGAGCTTCTCGACGCGCAAGTCCCGAGTTAAATTCAATATATGTATTCCATGTCAAACAAGTCGCCTTGCATCATGTTGGTTGATGACGAGCCAGCTAATCTGACTTTACTGGAAGAGTTATTGCACCTGAAAGGATACGCCACAGTGTCAGCACTATCTGGCGATGAAGCGCTCTCCCTCGCCCGCGCATCTCGACCCGATTTAATTTTACTAGATATTATGATGCCGGAGATGGACGGTTTTGATGTGTGCGATCGCCTGCGGAAGGATACGGCATTGCAAACTGTACCGGTGATTTTTTTAACTGCCCTCGATGACGATACCTCTCGCCTCCGAGGGTTAGAAATGATGGCAGACGATTATTTGACAAAGCCTTTTAACAGTCGTTTGTTGCTGGCAAAAGTGGAAAATATTTTG
The DNA here is from genome assembly GCF_036704885.1 of Microcoleus sp. F4-D5. Taxonomy (NCBI): domain Bacteria; kingdom Bacillati; phylum Cyanobacteriota; class Cyanophyceae; order Oscillatoriales; family Microcoleaceae; genus Microcoleus; species Microcoleus sp. F4-D5. The sequence goes on from NZ_JAUBSX010000011.1 coordinate 125,209, forward strand.
CAGTTGAGTCAAATGCGATCGCAAGCTGTATCTTCCCAATTCAACCAGCAAGTCAAAGAGCAAAGCAAGCGCCAAATCGCCGCAGCTTGGGAGGCAAACGAATATCTTTCAGAAAAATTTCAGCTATTTGTGCCGGAGCAGCTTCTCGGACGAATTGCGCCGCAAGGAATAGAATCTATTCAGTTGGGCAATGTCACAGAAGAAGAACTGACTATTTTATTTTGCGACATTCGCGGGTTTACTGCGATCGCAGAATCTCAAGAAGCTCGCGAGACTTTTGAATGGTTGAACGCTTTTTTTACTCAAATGAACGATTGCATAACGTCCCACGGCGGGTTTATTGACAAATACCTAGGTGATGCAATCATGGCAGTATTTGACAAGCCGAACTCTCACGCTATGGATGCGATCGAAGCTGCAGTAGCAATGCAAGAAAGATTGCAGGAATTTAATGCCAACCGCCACAAATACAATTTAGAATCTCCAGTCAATATCGGTACCGGAATTCATACAGGTATCGGCATGATCGGCACTTTGGGTTCCGATCGCCGCATGGACTCTACAGTCATCGGCGATGTAGTAAATACAGCTTCTCGGTTAGAAAACTTAACTAAAATATACGGCTGCCAAATTATTGTTAGCGAAAATGCGATCGTTCATGCGAGAGAATTTCTAAATCGCATAAGTTCCAACTCAAAATCAAAAGAAAGTTTATTATTAAAGTGCGACTTGGAAGTGGAAACACAGGAGACTATTATTTCTACTTCTGGGGCTACAGCTACAGACAGGGATTTGCCAAGCAACAATTATTACTATCGCTGGATCGATCGAGTAACCCCGCGCGGCAAGCAGCAAGCTATTGAAATCTACGAAATCTGGATCGCATCCAGTCCCGACTCGGAGGCAAAGCGGCTTACCCAAGTTTTATTTGACAAAGGAATTCAAGGATGGCAATCCGAAAGATTTGCCGCCGCCTTGGGATATTTTCAACAACTAATCGAACAAAACCCTGCTGATACAGTCGTCAGTTTTTATATAAATCGCTGCCAAGAAAAACTAGGTTTTGTACCTGCAACTAGCAGCTCAGAAAGATTTAACTTTTAGGGCGGCATAGAAGCCCACCCCACAATAGTTTAGACATATTGCAAAAGTCGCTAATTATCCTGCTTTGCCTCTGCGTTGCGTCTGTGATTTCCCTATCAATGATATCAAATGCGGTAGCATCGGAATTAAGATTAACTACCGCTTTCGAGACGGCAGTGTCCTTGGACTACAATTAATCGCGGTAGTCCAAGGGCAATGCTGTGTATTCTATATCATGTCGCTCGTCCATGCGGAAACAATATGAAAGATTGATGAAATAAGTCTACTCTAATTGGAGTTCGCATCAAACAGCCGTCAAAACTTGCTCTCTCAACTTCCCGATTAATTCATTAACCCCCCCTGCATTCAAACGATAACTCAAAGGATGACCGATTAAATAAGCCGAACTTTCAAACAAAACATCAATTTCCACCAAACCATTTTCCCGCAAAGTTTTGCCAGTCGAAACCAAATCCACAATTGCCTCCGACATACCCGTAATCGGCCCTAACTCCACAGAACCGTAAAGCGGCACAATTTCCACCGGCAAATTCAAATTGTGAAAATATTCCCTCGCACAGTGTACGAACTTAGAAGCAACTCTACCGTGAGGAGGCAAATCCACCGTTCGCCGGTAAGAACTAGATTCCTTCACCGCCACAGACAGCCGACATTTGCCAAATTTTAAATCAATTAAATTGGCAACTTTCGGATTTTTTTCCCGCAAAACATCATAACCGGCAATCCCCAAATCGGCTTGACCGTATTCCACATAAACCGGCACGTCGTGAGTCCTTACTAGCAAAGCTTTTGCAGTGCCGGTCGGGTCATAAATTTGAAGTTGTCGGTTAGAGGAATCGAGAAAAGCGCTGAAGTCTAATCCAACCGATTTAAACAGCCGAATACTATCTCCTAACAGTCCGCCTTTGGGAAGTGCAACAGTAATCATGTCAATTTTTAGAGTGTAAATTGCTCAATTTGGGAAGGGGGCGATCGCCGTACAAGCAGAAACAGCTTTTACCAAACTCAGAATAACACATACAGTTCACAGCTAAAAATAAATTTAGGGTATTGCTCTATCCTTTGTTTGGGTATATATTATATTTAGTAAGTTTTTAGAGACTCACTTTTTTAAATGCCAATCTGTATGGAAAACGATAGAGAGTTTGACAGTCAAGAATTGGACGGATAATTTCACAGTGTAGACCCCGATTCCCTGAAAATTAAAGTAGATGAAATGCTCTCAGGCAGCGGTCTAGAGACCGAGGAAATAGATTATACAGTAGCCGTACCTACCGCTAACCACGCCAGCATCCCCAGGATCGCAGGCTTCTCATCTTATGTGAAATCAAGCGTGTTCGATGACGCCCCCCGATCGAAGTTTGCAGAAAAACGCGGAACGCTAGGAGGCTGTTAATGTAAAATGCTTGCAGAGGCTGGTGCACAGAACTGGACGATCGTGCGTTAGGGTTAGCGAAGCGATCTGAAGGAAAGCCCTCGAAGAGGATCGTCATTTAGTCTCACGCCTTTGTGTATTCAACTCTAAAACTTAAAATTGCACGGACGATAGGAAATAGCTAACAGCTACATTATGACCAAATTGACTCTGGTAATCGGCAATAAAAATTATTCCTCTTGGTCGCTGCGTGCTTGGCTGGCGATGAAACAAGCTGGACTGGAATTTGCTGAGGTGAGAATTCCCTTAGACTGGCCGACAACCCATGAGGAAATCCGGCGCTATTCTCCCTCGGGAAAAGTGCCAGTTTTAATCGACGGCGACTTGAAAGTGTGGGAATCTTTAGCAATTTGCGAATACGTTGCCGATCGCTTTGCGAATGATTTGTGGCCGTCCGATGTAGCGGAACGGGCGATCGCCCGTTCCATCTGCGCCGAAATGCACGCGGGGTTCCAAAATTTGCGCGAAAATATGCCGATGGACTGTCGCAACCGCTATCCGGGAGAAGGGATGACTCTCGGTGTCGAAGCAGAGATCGATCGCATCTTTTCCATTTGCCGCGAATGCCGCCAAAAATTCGGGACAGGCGGGAATATGCTATTCGGAAAATTCACAATTGTTGACGCTATGTTTGCCCCCGTTGTCATGCGTTTTGTCACCTACGGAGTCAAATTAGATTCAGTAACAAAAGCTTATGCGGATGCGATTTTGGCCTTGCCTGCCATCCAGGAATGGATAGCAGCAGCTTGCAGCGAAACGGAAAGTATTCCACACATTAAAATCCAGGAAAAATCAGTTTACTTAACCTAAAATCTCAAATCTCAAATTTGAAATCAGGATGCGGATTCTTTTAGTTGATGATGAAGTTGAGTTAACTGACCCTTTGAGTCGAGTCTTAACCCGGGAAGGTTATACAGTTGATGTGGCATTTGACGGGGCAAGTGGCAGCAATTTAGCAATGCAGGGCAATTACGATTTGCTAATTTTGGATTGGATGCTACCGAGACAAACTGGACTGGCAATTTGCCAGAATTTGCGATCGCAAGGACGGAATACGCCAGTGCTATTTCTCACCGCCAAAGATACGGTAGACGATCGCGTACAAGGACTCGATGCCGGTGCAGACGACTATTTAGTCAAACCTTTTGAACTGCGAGAACTGCTAGCCAGAGTCCGCGCATTGCTGCGGCGGCCTCCTACTTTTGATGCCGAGGTTGCTGTCGGGCGGCTGCAAGTTGCAGATTTACAACTAGACTACGACAATCAATTAGCTTATCGGGGCGATCGCACAATTGATTTATCAGAAAAAGAATGTCAGTTGTTAGAATACTTAATGCGCCATCCCGGTCAATTGCTAACACACGAACAAATCCACCAGTATTTGTGGAGTGAAGCAGAAAAACCCAGCAGCAATGTATTAGCAGCTCAAATTCGCTTGCTGCGGCGCAAAATAGAAGCCCCGGGCGAATCTGTATTAATTCACACAGTCTACGGCAGAGGCTATCGCTTTGGAGAAGCAAATTAAAAATAATAGAAATTGTACAAAATTCCTTTTTCCTTTTTACTTATTCCTTCTGCTAAATTATTATCTGCGATCGGGAAAGTGTGCACCCTAAACCAGCCCTTGCCGGTGTTGACCAACCAAAGTAATTACTGTCACCTCCGGCGGACAAAATAGCCTCCCCGGCGAATAAGTTCCCAAACCGCGATTCACGTACAGCAAATTACTCCCAACCTGATGCAAACCGCTAGCCCATTCCCAGTGAGTAAATACTCGATCGCAAGCCGACAGAAAAGGAATGAACTTTCGGATTCGTTTAGGAATCCAATAGCCAATTTTTCTGACCCAAGCGTACAAAGGCCCAATACCGGGAATAACGATTTGACCGCCGTGAGTGTGCCCAGACAACTGCAAATCAACCCGCCAATTTTGCAGCTTTTCAGCAGTATCAGGATTGTGAGACAATACAATCCGAGGAATCGCGGAATTTATTGATGCCATTACAGGTTCAGGCGCAAAATCTCCCGACCAAAAATCTGCCAATCCAACTAAAGCCAGTTCTGACCCCAAAGGATAGATTGCTTCGTTGTACAAAACCCGAATCCCGACGCTATTTAAAGCATTAGCAACCTCTCTTTTTGCCCCCGGCCAGTGGTGGTCGTGATTGCCCAAAACCGCGTAAATTCCCACCCGACTTTGCAAGTTTTTCAATCGCTGCACTAAGCCGTAAATAGGTGTCGGATCGTAGGTAATAAAGTCACCCGTTAAAAAAATCAGGTCTGGTTCGGCTTCATTAGCTGCTGCAATCGCCTTTTCTAGCAACCATTCCGACAGCCGCACCCCATCATAGTGAAAGTCAGTAAGCTGTACAATTTTAGTATCGGATAGATTTACTGGAAGATTGGCGATCGGTATTGTTAAATTCTCTACCCGCAATTTCCCAGTTAATAACCTGTGCATAAATCTAAGGTTTATTGACAGAGCGAAACCTCTAGCTTAGCAAATAAACAGGCAAGACTGCAAAACTAGATATTTTCCCCTCTTTCTTCTGCCACAGGACTAATGAGTGTTGACTGCAGACTAATAACTACAGTCTTGGACGCAAAAAGTGGGATTAACTCACAAACATTGCAACAGAAATGCCCGATCTTCATTTCTGATTTCTAGCAAAATAGAGCTTCGGACTATAATTTTATTGAATTACTAGGGCATTCAACGAAAAAATAGATTGCTAAGCGACTGTTTAACTCAACTTAAAATATATACGATTTATTACATCTACTTTTGATTAATAATTAATTATTCATACAAGATTCAAAAAATAGTAATGTCAATAAAAGTTTGCATACATTAAAATAAATTTATTTTTGTGGCAGACTACTTACTAAACAAATTTTGTGTGAGTTTATTAAGTAGTTATAGCGGTCTATTATGATGATTATTATTTAACTCATCAATTTAATCCTCTATTTAATAGGATTTAGACCGGGTTTGCTCCGATGGTTTGATAACTACTAACTAAAGTTGAGTGCCCTAGAGTTACGATCGCACTAGCTAGCTAAATTGTCGATCGAATGCCACCCGTATTGTTTTGGCCTTACGCGCCCAACTACTACAGCATTTTTATAATATTATGACTTGCGTAACAATCTGTTTAAAACGCGATCGCTCCTCTTCAGACTGGCATTCCCCGCCCCCCATCTATATTCTTTTGGCAATTGCTCAAAGCTCAGACTTGCGCCACATCCCCAGAGAATCCGGCTACCACGGGAAGATTGCCGCTACCAAACAGTATATGGCGGCAACTTCGAGGGATTCTCTGTTACTGCGTTAATATCGCATCTTGCACCAATGTCAGCAACGGCCTCGCGTGCCCGTTCCACAACAAATAAACTCTTGTGGCGCGGGTTAGATGCCCGCCCGGATTAAGACTGTTGCGACGGGTGCAATATTCAGAGTTCATCTTCAAACCGTCAATTCACGCCCGCGATCGCCCATCTCTCCCCTGTCATCAGCTTTCCTAATCACAGCCATCAGTTTAACTGTCGTTACACCCCTTTACAAACCTTAACAACACAGTTAATAATATAAACATCATCCGAACATTGACAAATTCATACGCAATCATAAAACCATGACAACCGCCTTACAGCAGCGCGAGAGCGCCAACGTCTGGGAACGCTTCTGCGAGTGGGTCACCAGCACCGACAACCGCATCTATGTAGGTTGGTTCGGAGTCTTGATGATTCCCACCCTGTTAAGTGCCACCATCTGCTACGTCATCGCCTTCATCGCAGCCCCACCAGTGGACATCGACGGCATCCGCGAACCAGTAGCAGGTTCCTTAATGTACGGCAACAACATCATCACAGGTGCAGTTGTCCCCTCATCCAACGCCATCGGCTTGCACTTCTACCCGATCTGGGAAGCAGCTTCCCTCGATGAGTGGCTGTACAACGGCGG